>NZ_JBGFTU010000024.1:0-60924 GCF_041276425.1 Kineococcus halophytocola
GTCCTGGTGGGCCCCGCGGGACCGCGCCCGTCGTCGTCCCCACCCCGTCCCGGTGGCCGGTTCACAGGAGCAGGTCGCCGGCCCCGGCCAGGGGGCGCCAGGCGGGTACCGGGTCCCCGGCCGGGCGGGCGGCGGCCGGGACGAGCACCGGCATCCGGTCGGCCGCCACGAGCGGACCCAGGTCCAGCGCGGTGAGGTCGCCGATGTCCTCCACCGGCACCTGGAACGTGCGGAACCCCCCGAGCTCGGGGACGTCGTGCGCCTGCGCCCGCACGACCTGCTCCACCAGGGGCGTCTGGTCCAGCACGAACCCCGCGCTCGCCAGGACCGGTCCGCCGGGGTCCGCTCCACCCGGCCCGACCGGCTGCGGCAGCAGGTAGGCGGCGATCTTGTAGAACCGCCGCGGGATCCGCACGCCCCGGTACTGCGGGTCGTCGTCGGCGAACACCGGGCCCGTGACGACGACGAGCCGGGTGCCCCACCGCCGGGCGTGCGCGAGGACGTGGTCCTCCAGCCCCAGCCACAGCTGCATCGACTGGTTGAACCGCGCGGCCTGCGGGGCGGCGTTGGTGTAGGCGAACGTGTCCGCGTCCGCCCGCGCCGCCTGCGGGCCCCAGCCCGCGTCGCGCCGGCGCACGAGGTGGCCGCGGTCGAGGTCGTTGCGGGCGTAGAGCTGCGCCCCGGCCTGCTCGTCGGGGGCCAGGCGCGGGTCGAGGAACCACCCGTCGCCGCGGCGCGGGACGTCCACGAGCGCGGCGCCGTCCACGGCGACGACGGTGGCGGCCGCGAGCCGGCGGTCGGGCCGGTGCACGACCGAGAAGTGCGTGTACGGCAGGACGACGACGGGGGCCCCGTCCAGCGGGACCGGCAGCGGGACGGGCGGGCCCGGGGCGAGGAAGCGCGGGTCGTAGCCCGTGCGGTGCGACAGGTCGGGCACGTCGGCGGCGTGGGTCACCCGCCCCACCCTGCCCCCGGACACCGGCCTGTTCCCCGTCCGGCGGGTGACGGGCGGGTGACCATCGGACGTCGGCCCGGCGGGGATCGCCTTGACCAGACCCATCACCCTGAGTAAACAAGGTTGAACAACCTGTCGAGAGGGCGGTCCCACGTGCGCGTGACCCGGGCGGTCGCCCTGCTCCCCGTGCTGCCCGGCGACCTGGCGGCGCTGGAGGACAGCCTCGACCACCTCATCGAGGCGGCCGACGAGGCCTCGGCCGCGGGGGTCGCGACGACGCTGCTCATCACGACGTCCGCCCCGGCGGCGGCCACGGCCCGCGTCCTGGCCAGCTGGGTCCCCCTGCTCGACCTGCTCGACGACGTCGACCTGCAGGTCGAGCACCACCCCGGGCCCGGACCGGCCGTGGACCGGGACGTGGACCCGGCGGCGGAGGTGGTGCGACTGCTGACCCGGGCCGCCGAGGGTCTGCCCCTGCGCCTGCCCGACACGGCCACGACCGTCGTCCTCACGAGCACCCCGGACGTCGCGGTCGGCCCGGACTGGATCACCGAGCACGTCCGGCACCACCGCGCCGGCGCCACCGCCACCACCGGGCCGGTGCGCCGGGTCTCCCCCGCCGCGGCCCCCGGGGACCACCGGCACGACACCGTGGCCAACCTCGCCGTGCGGGCCGACCTGCTGCCCGCCGGCGCGCTCGCCGTCCTCACCGCGCTCGGCGGGCCCGGGGGACACGACGGGGGACACGACGGGGGGCACGACGGGGGGCGCACGACCCTGGTCCACGCCCTGACCCCCGTCGTGGCCAGCCCGTCGGTCACGATCCCGGCGTCCCCCTGACCCTCCCCCCGCGTTCCCCGGCGGCCGCCACCCGCAGGCCCCTGCCGGTGGCGGCCCACCGGTGCTAGGTTTTCGGCAAGCGCTTACCTACTCCACCGGCGGAGGTCCCGATGACCAGTGGCCCGGACGTCGAGGTGCGCGGGGCGCACGGGTTCGACGTCGAACCGTGGCGGTTCCGGCACGAGGCCACCGACGCCGAGCGCGCGGCGCAGGCCCGCTACACCGCGGCGCACGCCTGGCGCCTGGGCACCGACGCCTTCGTCAGCCCCTTCGCCGCGGTCGAGACCGAGGACCTCGCGCTCGGTGACCGCAGCTACGTCGCCGCGCACACCCACCTCAGCGGTTCCGTCGCCCTGGGCCCGGACTCCACGGTGAACCACGGGGCCGTCGTGCGCGGGACCGTCCGCGGTGGCTCCGGGGTCCGCATCGGGGCGCACACCTCGCTGCTGGCGTTCAACCACGGCACCGCACCGGGCACCGAGGTGTTCCGGCAGCCGCTGACCTCGCGGGGGATCACCGTCGGGGACGACGTGTGGATCGGTTCGCACGTCGTGGTCCTCGACGGGGTGACCGTGGGCGACCACGCCGTCCTGGCCGCCGGGGCCGTGGTGACCAAGGACGTCCCGGCCGGGGCGATCGTGGGCGGGAACCCCGCCCAGCGGATCCGCTGGCGGGTCCCCCCGGCCGGTGCCGACGAGGTCACCGGTGACCTCGCCGGTGACCTCGTCGGTGCGCTGCAGCGGTTCGAGCGGCGCGCCCGCGAGCAGGCCGGTGACGTCCTCGCCCGCTGCTGGGACCCCGCCCTGCCCGGGGGGCAGTTCCTCGACCGCCCCGGGGCGGGACCGACCGTGCGCGCGCAGTGCGACGCGCTGGAGGTCGCGGCCCTGCTCCTGGACGGCGCCCCGGCCCAGCTCCCGCTGGAGGACCAGCTGGACCGGCTGCAGTCGTTGCAGGACAGCGGGAACGGGTTGGTCCGCCGGTTCGGCGCGGACGGTTCCCCCGTCCCGGGGACCCCGGACCCGGACGACGGCGACGTCCTGTACCACGTGCTGTGCGTCGGGTACGCGCTCGACCTGCACGGGCGCCGGTTCCACCACCCCGTGCACCACGTGGCGCGCACCTCCCCCGCCGACCTCGTCGCGGCCCTGGACGGCCTGCCGTGGTCGACGCGGGCCTGGGGGGCCGGGGCGTGGGTCGACGCGGTCGGCACGGCGCTGCGCTGGAACCTCGACCTCGGTGAACCCGGCGTGCCCGGGACCGCGGAAACCCTGTTCGGCTGGCTGACGCTGCGCTGCGACCCCCGCACGGGCGCGTGGGGCACCGCACCGGCCGGCGAGGGCGCGCTGCAGGTGGTGAACGGGTTCTACCGCGCCTCGCGCGGGACGTTCGCGCAGTTCGACGTGCCGCTGCCCCACCCCGACCGCCTCGTGGACACCGTGCTGACCCACCTGCGCGACCAGCGGTTCTTCGCCCCCGACCGGCGCAACGCCTGCAACGTCCTGGACGTCGCGCACCCGCTGTGGCTGGCGGGCCGGCAGACGGCGCACCGCCGCGAGGAGGTCGTCACCGCCGCCCGCGGGCTGCTGACCGGGGCGCTGCGCACGTGGCGGGACGGGGCGGGTTTCGCGTTCGCCGTCGGCCGCGAACCGGGGTTGCAGGGCACGGAGATGTGGCTGGCGATCGTGTGGCTGCTCGCCGACCTGTGCGGCGTCTCCGACGTCCTGGGGTTCCGCCCGCGCGGCGTGCACCGGCCCGAACCCGCCCGCGCGCTGCACCCCTGACGCCGCACACCGGCTACGGGGCGACGGTGCGACCGGGCGTCCGGTGCCGCAGGGCGCGCCCGGGGACGGCGTCCGTGCGCACCCCGTCGGACACGACCGGGACTCCCCCCACGAGGACGTGCGGGATCCCGACCGCGGGTTCCCGCGGCTCCTGGAACGTCGCCCCGGCGGCGACCGTGGCGGGGTCGAACAGGACGAGGTCGGCGACGGCCCCCGGGCGCAGGACGCCGCGGTCGCGCAGCCCGAGCCGGCGGGCCGGCCGGGAGGTCAGGTGCGCCACGCACTCCTCCAGGCCCAGGACCCCCTCCTCGCGCACGTAGTGGCCGAGGTAGCGCGGGAACGTGCCCCATGCGCGCGGGTGCGGTCGCGCACCCACGAGCAGGCCGTCGCTGCCGCCGCAGTGCCGCGGGTGCCGCATGATCGCGCGCACGTTCTCCTCGTGGCCGACGTGCTGCAGGACCGTGGTGCCGAGGCGGTCGCGGCGCAGCACGTCGACGAACACGTCGAACGGGTCGGCGCCGCGCGCACGGGCGACCTGCGCGATCGTCGCGCCGACGATCCCGGACAGCCCGGGGTCGCGCACCCCGGAGACCTGCAGGGTGGCCCAGTCCGCGACGACACCGTGGCAGCCGTCGGACCCCTGGACCTCCAGCGCGTACCGGATGCGCCGCAACGCCTCCGGGTCCCGAAGGCGTTGCAGCACCGCGGCCGGGCCCCCGGCCGAGGCCCAGCTCGGCAGGACCGCGGCCAGCGTCGTGGAACCGGGCAGGTAGGGGTAGGTGTCCAGGGTGACGTCGAGGCCGTCGGCGAGCGCGGCGTCCACCAGGGCCAGGAACTCCCCCGCGCGCCCGGCGTTGACGGCGAAGTTCATCGTCGCGTGCGTCAGGTGCAGCGCCACCCCGGACCGGCGGGCGACCTCGACCACCTCCGCGTACGCCGCCAGCGCCCCGCGGCCGTAGGAGCGCTGGTGGGGGGCGTAGAAACCCCCCGCGGCGGCCACGACCTCGCACAGGGCGACGAGTTCGTCGGTGCCGGCGAACATCCCGGGCACGTACGTCAGCCCGCTGGACATCCCGAACGCCCCGTCGGCCATCCCGGCCGCCACGAGCTCGCGCATCCGCACGAGCTCGGCGGCGGTCGCCGGGCGGTCCTGCGTCCCCACGACGACGGCGCGGACGGTCCCCTGCGGCACGAGGTAGGCGACGTTGACGGCGGCGCCGCGGTCCACGCGGTCCAGGTACTCCCCGACGGTGCGCCAGTCCCACTCCAGGTCGGGCACGCCGTTCCAGCCGGCGAGCTGCTCGCGCAGCACGGCGAGGGCGGCGTCGTCGACGGGGGCGTAGCTCAGCCCGTCCTGCCCGAGCACCTCCGTCGTGATGCCCTGGGTCGTGCGGGCCAGGTGCCCGGGGTCGGTGAGGACGGCGAGGTCGGAGTGGGCGTGCAGGTCGATGAACCCCGGCGCCAGGACGAGCCCGCGCGCGTCCAGGACCCGCGCCCCGGCGGTGGTCCCGACCTCGCCCAGTGCGGCGATGCGGCCCTCGACCACGAGCGCGTCACCGCGGCGCGCCGGTGCCCCCGTGCCGTCGACGAGGGTGGCGCCGCGGACGAGGAGGTTCACCCGGACCTCACCCGGAACTCACTCAGGACTCACCCGGGACTCACCCGAACACCGTGCGCACCCAGTCGACGAGCACGGGCTGCGGGGCGAGCGCGTCGTCGACGACGGGCAGCAGGCCCCACCGGTCGAAGGCGGTGCAGGGGTGGGAGATCCCCAGCCGCAGCACGTCCCCGACCCGCAGGTCGACGCCCGCGCCGAACCGGACGAAGGCGTGCTGGTCGTTCAGGGCGCTGACCGTGCACCCGGTGAGGTCCTCGGTGTCGCCGTCCCCGCCGCGGCGCACGGCCTGCACGACGGGCAGCCCCTCGTCGAACGGCAGGTCGCGCTTGCCGGCGTCGGCCAGGGCCAGCCCGGGTTCGGGGCGGGAGACGACGCGCACCCACCCGTGCAGCGCCGAGCGCAGACCCCCCGACCGCAGGCGGTTCACGGGCGTGACCTGCCGGTAGAACCCGTCGTCGTGCCCGACGTAGGCCCCCGAGCGCAGCACGACGCGGACCCCGCCGGCGGGGTCGTGCAGACCGGCCAGGCCCTCGACGACGACGTCGTAGTAGGCGCTGCCGCCCGCGGAGACGACGAGGCCGCCGGGGACGTCGGCCGGGTAGGTCCCCTCCTGCACCAGCCGCCGGTGCAGGGCGGCGAGGTCGGCGACCCAGGACCGGACGGTCCGCAGGCTGCCCGCGGAGGCGTCGTGGGCGAGGGCGCCCTCGTACCCGGCCACCCCGGCCAGCCGCAGCCCGGGCGTGGCGCGGACCGCGCGCGCGACGTCGACGGCGGCGTCCAGGGACCGGGCCCCCGTGCGGCCACCGGCCCCGCCGAGCTCGACGAGGACGTCCAGGGGCTGGGCGGCCCCGCGCACGTGCGGGGCCATCCGCGCCACGACGTCCACCCCGTCGGCCCACACGAGCACGCGCCCGGACCGGGGCGCGGACAGCCAGCGCAGCACCGCGGGGTCGAGCACGGGGTAGGCGGCCTGCACCCAGTCCACGCCCTCGCGCAGGGCGACCGAGACCTGCCAGGGCGTCGCGACGGTCAGGCCGATCGCCCCGGCCGCGAGCTGCTCGCGCCACAGCGAGGGCGCCATGCTCGTCTTCCCGTGCGGGGCGAGGTCGACGCCGACCTCGGCGGTCCACCGCGCCAGCGTCGCCACGTTGTCCGCGAGCGCCCCGGCGTCGAGGGTCAGCAGCGGGGTGGGCAGCTCCTCCAAGCGGGGCCGGCGGGCGGCGAACTCCGCGGCGTCCTCGCCCCAGGCCGTGACGGGCACGGCCTTGGACCGGGGGTCCAGGGGTCCGAGGTGGTGCGCGTCGTAGGCCACGGGCCCTCCCCTCGCGGTGCACCCGTCGCGGTGCACCGTCGCGGTGCACCGGTTGCGGTGCACCAGGTGCAACGGTCGTTGCACGTGATCGTCACGCCGTTCTAGCATCGGCCCGTGCCCGGGTCAAAGGTCCACACCCCTGCGACCGGACCGGTCGTGTGCGTCGGGGAGGCGCTCGTCGTGCTCACCCCGGCCCACGACGTCCCCCTGGCCGCGGCGGACACGTTCACCCGCACCGTCGGCGGCGCCGAGCTCAACGTCGCGCTGACCCTGGGCCGGCTCGGGGTCGACGTGGCCTGGGTCTCCCGCCTCGGCGACGACGGGTTCGCCGAGCACGTCCGCGACCTCGCGACGCAGGCGGGCGTCGACGTCAGCGCCGTGGCCACCGACCCCGCCCGCCCGACCGGGTTGTACGTCAAGGCCCCCGGCACGGCCGCCGACGGCTCGCGCCGTTCGCGGATGCACTACTACCGCAGCGGGTCGGCCGCCTCGGCCCTGTCCCCGGCCGACCTGGACGACCCGGCGGTGGCCGCCGTGCTGGACCGGGCCGCCGTCGTGCACGTCAGCGGCATCACCGCCGGGTTGTCGGAGTCCGCGGCGCGGTTCTGCGCCGCGCTGGCCGCCCGCGTCCACGCGGCCGGGGCGACGCTGTCGGTCGACCTGAACCACCGCCCCGCGCTGTGGCGCGACCGCGACGAGGCGCCCCTGCGGGACCTGGCCGCCTCGGCCGACGAACTCCTGCTCGGGGCCGACGAGGCCCGCGCGGTGTTCGGCACCGACGACCCCGCCCGGCTGCGCGAGCGGTTCCCCCGGGCCCGCCGGGTCCTGCTCAAGCAGGAGGAGCACGGGGTGCTGGTCCTGGAACCCGGCGCCCCGGACCGGCACGTCCCGGCCCTGCCCGTCGACGTCGTCGAACCCGTCGGCGCCGGGGACGCCTTCGCCGCCGGGTACCTCGCCGCGCGGAACCGGGAACTGCCCGTCGAGGCGTCGGTGGCGTTCGGGCACCGTTGCGCCGCAGCCGCTCTCGTCGTCCGCGCCGACCGGCCCCTCGACGTCCCGGCCCTGCCCGCACCGTGAGCCAGAGCGTGCTGCGGGCCCTGCGCGAGGAGGTCGGGCAGACCGCCCACGTCGCCGTCCTGGACGATCACGGCGGGCGGTGCCGGGCCACCTGCGTCGACGAGCCGGAACCGCGGGACGCCCCCGTGCGGATGGCCTCGCGCGTGGGGTCGCAGGCCCCGCCGCACCGCACGGACCGCACGCTCGCCGACCCCGCGCGGTGGCCGGCCGAACCGGCCGACGTCGCCGATCGCGGATGGACGCAGGAGCACGCCGAGAACCAGACGTCCGCGACCGCGGACATCGCCCGCGACCGCGGGTTCCGCCCCGACCCGGGAGTCCTGCCGTGAACCAGCCCAAGACCGCCGTCCGCACGACCGAGGCGCCCGCCCCCGCGCACACGTTCTCCCAGGGCGTGCGCAAGGGCCCGCTGCTGCAGGTCTCCGGCCAGGGCCCGGTCGACCCCGCCACCGGGGAGTACCTGCACCCCGGTGACGTGCGGGCGCAGACGTCGCTGACCCTGCGCAACGTGGAGGCCGTGCTGCGCGCGGGCGGGGCGGGCCTGGAGGACGTCGTGGTGCTGCGCGTGTACCTGACGACCCGGGAGGACTTCGCGGCGATGAACGAGGCCTACGGCGAGTTCGTGACGCGCACCTGCCCCTCGGGGGTCCTGCCGGCGCGCACCACCGTCGTGACGGGACTGCCGCGCGCGGAGATGCTCGTGGAGATCGACGCCCTCGCCGTCGTGGACTGAGACGTGGACTGAGACCGGGTCAGCGCAGTTCGACGGCGGCGCCGGTCAGCCCCTCGGCCCGCACCCACGCCACGGCCTCCTCCGCCGGCAGCGGCCGGGCGAAGTGGAAACCCTGCAGCTCGTCGCACCCCAACGCGCACAGGCGGTCCGCGGCGGCCACCGTCTCCACGCCCTCGGCCACGACGGTCAGCCCGAGCCGGTGGGCCAGGGCGATGACGGAGGAGACGATCACCTCGTCCTCGGGGTGGGCGGCCAGGTCCCGGACGAACTGCCGGTCGATCTTCAGCTCGTGCACCGCGAGCCCGCGCAGGTGGACCAGGCTCGTGGACCCGGCGCCGAAGTCGTCGACCGCGACGCGCACGCCCCGCTCGCGCAACCGGGCGACGGTGGCCCGCGCGCCGGCCGGGTCGTGGATGATCGCCGTCTCGGTGATCTCCAGGACGAGGTCGGCGGGGTTCCACCGCGTCAGGGCCAGGGCCTCCTCGACGATGCCCAGCAACCCGGCGTCCAGGCTGACGGCGGAGACGTTGACCGCCATCGACGTCTGCAGACCCTGCGCGCGCCACGTCGCCGCCTGGCGCAGCGCCGTGATGAGCACCCAGCGGGTGAGGGCGTGGATGAGGTGGGTCCGCTCGACGAAGGGCAGGAAGTCGGCCGGCAGCAGCACCCCGCGCACGGGGTGGTTCCAGCGCACGAGGGCCTCGAACCCCAGCAGGCGGCTGCCGTCGCCGGAGACCTTGGGCTGGTAGTGCAGGGCGAGCTGGTCGGAGTCCATCGCCGCGCGCAACTGCCCCAGCAGTTCCAGCGCCCCGCTCGAGTGCGGGTCGGTGGCCGCGTCGTAGCGCATCACCCCGGCGCGGGCCCGCTTGGCCGCGTACATCGCGGTGTCGGCGTGCTGCAGCAGTTCCCCCAGCGAACCGCCGTCCGCGCCGGAGACCGCCACGCCGATGCTGCCCTGCAGGTCCAGGGGCACCACCCCGGCGTGCAGGCCGCCGACGGCCAGCGCCGTGAGCAGCCGCTTGGCCAGGACCTCCAGCTCCCCGTCCTGCGGGTCGGGCACGAGGACGGCGAACTCGTCGCCACCGAGCCGGGAGATGGTGCCGCGTTCGGCGAGGGTGGCCGACAGGAGGCCGGCGACCTGGACGAGCACCTCGTCCCCGGCGGCGTGCCCGAGGGTGTCGTTGACGTCCTTGAACCCGTCGAGGTCCAGCAGCAGCAGGCCGAGGCGACCGCCGCGGGCGAGCAGGGGTCCGGCGTCCTCGTGCAGGGCCCGGCGGTTGCCCAGCCCGGTGAGCGGGTCGGTGCGGGCCAGGTCGGCCCGGACGCGGTCGCGCTGGCGCACCAGGACGGTCAGGGCCACCGCGGAGACCACCGTGACCAGGACGGCGACGGCCCAGGCGAGCGCGGAGGCGGGACTCACCCCTGTCCCATCGGCGGGCACGGCGCGGACGTGAGCCCGGGGCCGCGTCCGGGTCTGCGTCCGGGTCCGGCGCGGGCCTCACTCGCCCGGGGGGACGCTCCAGCGCTCCAGCACGCGGCGGCCGTGCTCGTGGCCCAGCCGGCCCCAGGTCCCGGCCTCCAGGGCGAACAGGGCGCCGGCCGTGGGCGACAGGCCGAGCCAGGTCGCCAGCAGGACCCGCAGGAAGTGCCCGTGCGCGACGAGCACGACGTCCCGGGTGTCCCCGCCGTCCCCGCGCTGCCCGCCGCCGGGGCCGGCGAGGGCCTCGGCGCGCCGCAGCACGCCGCGGGCGCGGACCGCGACCTGGTGGACGGTCTCGCCGGGGGTCTCCCCGGGCACCACCCCGTCGTGCCAGACGGACCAGGGCCGTCCCAGCTCGGCGGAGATCTCGGCCGTCGTGCGCCCCTCGTAGGCGCCGTAGTCCCACTCGACGAGGTCGTCGTCGACCCGCAGCCCACCGGGGGCCTGCCCCAGGCCGGCCAGGTCGGCCGTGCGCCGGGCGCGCTGGCGGGGGCTGACCAGGACGGCGGCCAGGTCGCGGCCGGCGAACACCGGGGCGAGGCGGCGGGCCTGGTCCTCCCCGACCGCCGTCAGCGGCACGTCGGTGCTGCCGGTGTGCTGCCCGGACAGGCTCCAGGCGGTCTGTCCGTGGCGGACGACGAGGATCGGCACCCCGGGAGGCTAGCGTTCGGCCGGTGACCGATGCGACGCCAGCCCCCGTGGACGGACCGGCAGCGCGGCGCGAGCGCATCGCGGCACTGGTCGCCGCGCGCGGCTCGGCCCGGGTGGCCGACCTCGCGGCGGAGCTGGGCACGGCCCCCGTCACGGTGCGCCGCGACGTGGAGGCCCTGGCCGCGGCCGGACGGCTGCACCGGCGCCACGGGGTCGTCAGCGCCGCCCGCCCGGACACCCCGGCCCTGGGCCGGGTCGTGGCCGTCGGGGAGCCGACCAGCTACCTGGGGGTCATCCTGCGCAGCGCCGACGCCGCCGTGGCCGCCCACGGCGGCCGGTACGTGCTGGAGGTGGCCCGGGACCAGGCGACGGCCGCGGCCGCGGTGCGCCGGGCGCTGCAGGCCCCGGACCTGGCGGGCATCCTCTACGCGCCGCGCTGGCGCTCGGCCGAGGACGTGGCCTCGGACCCGGTGGCCGCGGTGTGCCCGCCGCAGGTCCCCCTCGTCGTGGTCGAGCGGTTCGCGCCCCGCGGGTCGGCGCTGGCCGAGCGGGACGCGGTCCGCAGCGACCACGCGACCGGGGTGCACCTGGCCCTGTCGCACCTGCGGGCCCACGGGCACCGGCGCATCGTCGGGTTCTGCCGGGACGACTCCCCCTCGGCGCGGACCGTGCGCGGCTGCTTCCGGGACGCGCTGCGGTCCCTGGGCCTGCCCGTCCTGTCCGAACCGCTGCTCAGCTCCGACGGCTCCGACGCCGGCGGGACCGGCCGGGCCCCCGACCCCGCCGAGGCCGTCCGCCGCACGCAGGCCACGGCCGTGTTCGTGCACTCCGACGCCGACGCCCTCACGCTCGTCCCCCAGCTCGCCGGGGCGGGGTTGCGGGTGCCCGACGACGTGAGCCTGGTCGCCTACGACGACGTCGTGGCCGGTCTGGGCGACGTGCGGCTGACGGCGGTGGCCCCGCCCAAGCGGGAGGTGGGACGGGCCGCGGTGGAGCTGCTGGCGTGGCGCAAGGCCACCCCGGACGCCCCCTACCGGCACCTGGAGATCGCCCCGCACCTCGTCGAGCGGCACAGCGTCAGGCCGATCGAACGGTCTAGAACGATCGATCGATCTTGACGGGGCGGGGCCCGCGACGACAGGGTCCGGCACCATGATGCGCGCCGCGCTGGCGATGAGCCTGCCCACCTACGACCGGATCGTGGACACCTCGTTCCTGGACCGGCTGAGCCGCAGCGTCGACCTCGCCCCGGGGGTCCTGACCGAGTTCACCAGCCCCGCCGCGCTGGCCTCGCTGGCCGACGTCGACGTCCTCGTCACCGGCTGGGGCTGCCCCGTCCTGGACGCCGCGGCCGTCGCCGCGGCCCCCCGGTTGCGGGCCGTCGTCCACACCGCCGGGTCGGTGCGCGGGCACGTCACCCCGGCCGTGTGGGAACGGGGGATCGTCGTGTCGTCCGTGGCCGCCCAGAACGCCGTGCCCGTGGCCGAGTTCACCCTGGCCGTCGTGCTGCTGGCCGGCAAGGACGTGCTGGGGGCCACCCGCGGGTACCGCGCCCGGCGCGCCCGGCCGGGCGCGCCGGACCCGCTGAACCCCGGGAACCCCGGGAACTCGGAGAACCCCGGGAACCCCAGGAACCTCGGGAACTACGGGGCCACCGTCGGGATCCTGTCGGCCTCCCTCGTGGGCCGCCGACTGCTGGAACTGCTGCGGCCCTTCGACCTCGAACTCCTCGTCCACGACCCCTACGTCCCCGACGCCGACCTGCGGGCCCTGGGCGCCGAACCCGTCGGCCTGCTCGAACTCGCCGAGCGCAGCGACGTCTTCAGCATCCACACCCCGCTGCTGCCCGACACGCGCGGTCTCGTCGACGCCCGGGTGCTCGCCGCCCTGCGCGACGGCACCACCCTCGTGAACACCGCCCGCGGCGCCGTCGTCGACGCCGCGGCGCTGGAGGCCGAACTGCGCACCGGCCGGTTCACCTCCGTCCTGGACGTCACCGACCCCGAACCCCTCCCGGCGGACTCGCCCCTGTGGGACCTGCCGAACGTCGTGCTCACCCCGCACCTCGCGGGGTCGCAGGGCAACGAACTGCGCCGCCTGACGGCCGCCGCCGCGGCCGAGGTCGACCGGCTGGCCGCGGGACTGCCCCTGCACCACCCCGTGCCCCACCCCGCCCTGTCCCGCACCGCCTAGGAAGGCCCCCCGTGTCGCTGCTGTCCCAGGTCCCCGAGGACCGGGTCCTGTCCCCCCTCACCGGCTGGACCCGCGCCCACTGGCTGGCCGTGGCCGACGACCTGCTGCTGGCCGTCCGCCCGTGGGCCACGCCGGGTTTCGCCCGGATCGACCTGCCCGGTGAACCCTCGGCGGCGGGCTGGGTCTCCGACGGCCTGGAGGGTTTCGCCCGGACGTTCCTCACCGCCGCGTTCCGCGTCGCCGGCGCCGCCGGGGAGGACCCCCACGGGCACCTGGAGCACTACCGCCGCGGGCTGCTGGCCGGGACCCGGACCCCCGGTGCCGACGACGCCGAGTCCTGGCCCCCCGTGCGCTCGATCCACGACGGCGGTCAGCCCATGGTCGAGTCCGCCTCGATCGCCCTGGCCCTGGACCTGACCCGGGAGTGGTTGTGGGACAGCCTGTCCGACGCCGAGAAGGACCAGGTCGAGACGTGGTTGCGCCAGAGCCTGCGCCACGAACCCGCCCCGAACAACTGGTACCTGTTCCCCCTGGCCGTGGCCTCCTTCCTCACCGGGTGCGGCCGCGGGGACGAGGAGACCGCCCGCACGGTCGAGCGCGGTCTGGAACTGCTGGAGGGCTGGTACCGCGGGGACGGCTGGTACTCCGACGGCGACGGGCGGATGTTCGACCACTACGTCGGCTGGGCCATGCACCTGTACCCGGTGCTGCACGCGCACCTGCGGTCCGACGCCGCGCTGGCCGAGCGGTTCGGGGGCCGGTTGCGGGAGTTCCTGACCGTCTTCGGGCGCACGTTCGACGGTGACGGCGCCCCGCTGCACCAGGGCCGTTCCCTCACCTACCGGTTCGCCGCCGTCGGCGCCGTCGCCGGCGGGGCGGTGACGGGGGCGACCCCGTGGTCCCCCGGGGTCAGCCGGTCCCTGCTGTCCGGGGCGGTGCGGCACTTCCTGGACCGCGGCCCCACCGTCGACGGGCTGTACGTGCGGGGCTGGTACGGACCGCACGCCGCGAGCGTGCAGCCCTACTCCGGGCCCGGGTCGCCGTACTGGATGTCCAAGGGTTTCGTCGCGCTGCTGGCCCCGGCCGACCACCCGCTGTGGACCGCGACGGAGGAACCCGTCCCGGCCACCGGCCCGGCGCGCACCACCCCGGTGGCCCCGCCCGGGTGGCTCGTGCAGAACACCCCCGACGGGCTGGTCCGCGTGCACAACCACGGCGCCGACCACCACCGCCCCGGGCAGCCGACCGGGGTCGACCCGCTCTACGCCCGGCTGGCCTACTCCACCCGGACCGGGCCCACCACGACCGGGAACGTCGCCGACAACACGGTCCTGGTGCACCGGCCCGGGTTCCTCCCCGGCGCCCCCGCCGGCGGGGAGGGGGTGCGCGCCGGGTTCGAGCCCGTCGGCACCGGACCGGGCTGGGCGGCCAGCCGGCACCGGCCCGCCTTCGCCGGGATGGACCTGCCCCAGGCGCACGTCCTGTGCGTCGTGACCGCCCACGCGGCGTGGGAGGTGCGGGTGTTCGGCTGGGAGGCGGTCCCGCCGGGCACCCCCGTCTCGGCGACCGGCTGGGCGCTGGCCGCGGGACGTCCCGCGGACCTGTCGGCGCAGGTGTCCGGCTCCGCGGTCCGCCTCGACGGCGCGGGCCTGCAGTCCCGGTTCCAGGCCGCCGCCGGGTTCGAGACCGGTGACGTCGTGCGCGCCCCCGGCGGGACCGCCTTCGGCCGGTGGGCCCTGGTGCCCCGGTTGCGGGGCCTTGCAGACCGCTCCCCCGCCGTGGCCACCGCGGCGCTGTCGGCGGCGGACCCGGGCCCGGCCCCGCAGGTCACGGTCAGCGACCGGGAGGTCACGGCCGTCTTCGCCGACGGCATCCGGTGCCGGATCACCCTGCCCGCCGTCACCGGCGACGTTCCCGCCGTGCAGTGGTAAGACATGACGCCGTGGATCCCTTCGCCGACGTCCTGACCGCCAACGCCGAGTACGCCCGGACCTTCGTCGACGACGGCCGACCCGGGGTCGCCGGCGTCGGCCTGGCCGTCATCACCTGCATGGACTCGCGCATCTCCCCCCTGGACATGCTCGGGCTGGTCAAGGGGGACGCGAAGATCCTGCGCAACGCCGGCGCCCGCGTCACCGACGACACCCTGCGCACCCTCGTCCTGGCCCACTACCTGCTCGGGGTCGACCGCGTCCTGCTGCTGGCGCACACCGACTGCGGGATGACGAAGAACACCGACGGCGACGTGCACGCCAAGGTGCTCGCGCAGGGCGTGGACTCGCGCAGCATCGACTTCCGCACCATCGCCGACCAGCGCGCCACCCTCGTCACCGACGTCCAGCGCATCCGCTCCTGGCCGTTCCTGCCGCCGGCGATGCCGGTGGCCGGCGGGATCTACGACGTCCGCAGCGGCGCCATCGAGATGGTCGTGCCCGCCGACGCGGCCGCCGAGGCCCCCTCCCGGGACTGACCCGGCACCGGCTCGGCATGGGCCCGGCACCGGCTCGGCCCGGGCGGCTGGGCCTCGGCGCCGGGCTGGGCCAGGATGGCCCGGTGCCCGGGCCCATCCAGTCCATCGAGCGAGCGGTCGCCGTGCTGCGCCTGCTCGCCGGGGCGGGCCAGGGCCTGGGCATCGTCGACATCGGCAACGCCCTGGGGCTGGCCAAGACCACCGCGCACGGCATCGTGCGGACCCTCCTCGACGTCGGGCTCGTCGTGCAGGACGAGGACGGCTCCTACCGCGCCGCGCCGGACCTGTCGGACCTGGGCCGCCCGCGCATCGACGCCAACGACCTGCGCGCCCGCGCGGTGAACTGGGCCGACTCCCTGGCCAGCCGGACCGGGGAGTCGGTCCGGCTCGCCACCCTGGTCGAGGGGCGGGCCCTGGTCGTGCACCACGTCTTCCGGCCCGACGACAGCGCCCAGGAGCTGCGGACGGGGACCTCCCAGCCCGCGCACGCCTGCGCGCTGGGCAAGGTCCTGCTGGCCTGGGCCCCCGTGCGCCCCGACCGCCGGCGCCTCATCGCCCTGACCGGGCGCACGGTCGTCGACCCGGCCGCGCTGCGCCGCACCCTGGCCGCCGTGCGCGAGCAGGGCTGGGCCCTAGAGGTCGAGGAGGCCGTCCCCGGGGTGGCCGGTGTGGCCGCCCCGGTCCGCGACGTCGGCGGGATCGTCGTCGGGGCCATCGGCGTGGACGGGGACGTCGACCGCATCGTCGACGCCCGCGGTCGTCCCCGCGCCGGGCTCGTCCCCGCGGTGCGCCAGGCCGCGCGCTCGATCTCCCGCGGGCTCGGCGCGCGGGACCGGTGAACTCCGGTGGCCGGCGGGCCCGGTCGGGCAGGATGACGGCGTGAGCGAGCGCCGACCCGAGCACCAGGGCTACGTCGTCGCCATCGACCAGGGCACCACCTCGACCCGGTGCATCCTGTTCGACCACTCCGGCCGCCTCGTCGCGGTCGCCCAGCGCGAGCACCGCCAGCACTACCCCCGCCCCGGGTGGGTCGAGCACGACGCCGCGCAGATCTGGCGCACCGTCGCCCGGCTCGTGCCGCAGGCCATGGCCCAGGTCGAGGCCACCCCCGCCGACGTGGTCGCCATCGGCATCACCAACCAGCGCGAGACCGTCGTGGCCTGGGACCGGCGCACCGGTGACCCCGTGGGGCCGGCGGTCGTGTGGCAGGACACCCGCACGGCCGACCTCGTCGAGGAGCTGTCCGCCGCGGCCGGCGGCGCCGACCGGTTCACCGACGTGTGCGGGTTGCCGCTGACGACGTACTTCTCCGGCCCCCGGCTGGCCTGGATGCTGCGCGCCGACGCGGGGCTGCGGCGGCGGGCCGAGGCCGGGGAGGTCCTGTTCGGGACCATCGACTCCTGGCTGGTGTGGAACCTGACCGGCGGCCCCGACGGCGGCCGGCACGTCACCGACGTCACCAACGCCAGCCGCACGATGCTCATGGACCTGGCCACCCTGGACTACTCCGAGCAGATGCTGGAGGTGTTCGGCGTGCCCCGCCGGGCGCTGCCGCAGATCGTGCCCAGCTCCCAGGTCTACGGCCGGGCCCGGACCGTCGTGCCCGGCGCCGTCATCGGGGCGGCCCTGGGCGACCAGCAGGCCGCCCTGTTCGGGCAGACCTGCTTCTCCCCCGGCGACGCCAAGTGCACCTACGGCACCGGCAGCTTCCTGCTGATGAACACCGGCGCCGAGATCACCCGCTCCTCGCACGGGCTGCTGACGACGGTGGCCCACCAGGTCGCGGGCGAACCCCCCGTGTACGCGCTGGAGGGTTCGATCGCGGTGACGGGGGCGCTCGTGCAGTGGCTGCGCGACAACCTCGGCCTCATCTCCACCGCCCCGGAGGTGGAGACCCTGGCCCGCACCGTCCCCGACAACGGCGGCTGCTACTTCGTCCCCGCGTTCTCGGGGTTGTTCGCCCCGCACTGGCGCGCCGAGGCGCGGGGTCTGCTCATCGGCCTGACGGGGTACGTGACCAAGGGGCACATCGCCCGCGCCGCGCTGGAGTCGACCGCGTGGCAGACGCGCGAGGTCGTCGAGGCGATGGACGCCGACGCGGGGTTGCGGTTGCGTTCCCTGCGCGTCGACGGCGGCATGACGTCGAACAACCTGCTCATGCAGACCGTCGCCGACGTCCTGGACGCCCCCGTGGTGCGGCCCATGGTCAGCGAGACCGTCTCGCTCGGCGCGGCCTACTCCGCCGGGCTGGCGGTGGGTTTCTGGCCCGACCGCGAGGCGTTGCGCCGCCGCTGGCACCGGGCCGGGCAGTGGACGCCGGCGATGGAACCGCAGGTCCGCGAGCGCGGGTGGCAGGACTGGCAGGAGGCCGTACGGCGGACGTTCGGGTGGATCCGGCACTGACCGGACGCGGCGGCCTCACAGTTCGAACCGGTACCCCATCCCGGGTTCGGTGATGAGGTGCCGCGGGGCGGAGGGGACCTGTTCCAGCTTGCGGCGCAACTGACCCACGTACACCCGCAGGTAGTTCGTCTCCCGCCCGTAGGCCGGCCCCCACACCTCCCGCAGCAACTGCGCCTGGCTGACCAGCCGGCCCGCGTTGGTGACCAGGACCTGCAGCAGGTGCCACTCGGTGGGCGTGAGCCTGACCGGTTCCCCCTCGCGCGCCACGGTGCGGCGGGCCAGGTCGATGTGCAGGCCACCGGCGTCGACCACCTCCGCGGGCCGGTCCCCGCCGCCGGCCCCGCGGCGCACCGCGGCCCGCAACCGGGCCAGCAGCACGTCCATCGCGAACGGTTTCGTGACGTAGTCGTCGGCTCCGGCGTCGAGGGCGTCGACGGCGTCGGCCGAGGCGGTGCGGGCCGTGAGCACGATGATCGGCACCGGGCTCCAGCCGCGGATACCGGCCAGGACCTCCAGGCCGTCCAGGTCCGGCAGCCCCAGGTCCAGCAGGACGACGTCGGGGTGGGTCGAGGCGGCCGCCTCCAGCGCGGCGGCGCCGTCGGCGGCCACCGTCACGTCCCAGCCGCGGGCGCCGAGGTTGATCGACAGCGCCCGCCGCAGACCGGGTTCGTCGTCGACCACGAGGACTCTGCTCACGCCACCGATCCTGCCGCAGCCCCGGCGGGTCCGGCGGGCCCGGTGGCTCCGGCGGCCGGGTCGGGACCGGCCAGCGGCAGGTCCAGCACCATCGTCAGCCCGCCCCCGGGGGTGTCCTCGGCCTCCAGCCGTCCCCCGACGGCCTCGGCCAGCCCGCGGGCCACGGCCAGGCCCAGCCCCAGCCCGTCGGTCGTGCGGTCACCGAGCCGCTGGAACGGGGTGAAGGCGCGCTCCTTGGCGGCCCCGGGCAGCCCGGGGCCGTGGTCGACGACGAGCAGCCGGGCGGCGCGGCGGCCGTCCTCGGTCGCCACCACCGCGTGCACCTGCACGCCGCCGGGACCGGCGCCCGCGCCGTGCCGGACCGCGTTCTGCGCGAGGTTGGCCACGACCCGTTGCAGCAGCCCGGGATCGGTGCACACTGGCGGCAGGTCGGCGGGCACGTGGACGTCCAGGCCGGGCAGGTCGCGCACGGCGGCGGCCACCACCTCCTCCAGGTCGACGACGACGAGCAGGGGTTCGACGACCCCGCTGCGCACGCGGGTGAGGTCCAGGAGGTCGTCGATGAGGCCCTGCAACCGGTCGGCCGAGGTCCCGACCTCGGCCAGCAGTTCGGCCCGCACCTCCTCGGGCAGGTCGATGTCGGTGGCCCGCAGGCTGTCCAGGGACGCCTTGAGGGTCGCCAGCGGGGTCCGCAGGTCGTGCGAGACGGCCGTCAGCAGGGCTCCGCGGACGGCCTCGCCCTCCTCCAGCCGGCGCACTTGGGCGGCCTCGGCCCGCAGCCGCTGGCGCTGGCGGACCGCGGCGACCTGCGCGGCGAACACCTCCAGGACCCGGCGGTCGCCGGCGACGAGCAGCCGGCCGCGCAGCACGAGGCAGGTGCGCTCGTCCACGACGACCTCGGTGTCGGCCTCGGACGGCTGGGAGCAGACCGGGTCCCCCGCGGCGCCGGCCACCGTCCACGGCGCGTGCTCGTCGGCCCGTTCCAGCAGCGTCACCGAGTCCACCGCGAAGGTCTGCCGGGTGTGGCGCAGCGCCTCGCTCAACGGGTCCACCGCCAGCAGGGCCGTGCGGGTCAGGACCGACAGCGCCTCGGACTCCGCGCGGGACCGCTGGGCGTCGCGGGTGCGCCGGGCGGCGGTGTCGACGAGCGTGGAGACGGCCAGGGCGACGAGCAGGAAGACGGCCAGGGCCACGGCGTTCGCGGGCTGGGCGATCGTCCACCGGTGGACGGGCTCGGTGAAGAACCAGTTGACGGCCAGCCCGGCGGTCAGGGCCGCGGCCACCGCCGGCAGCACCCCGCCGACGAGGGCGGCGCCCACGACGACGACGAGGAAGACCATGAGGTCGGTCGAGAGGTCCTGGCGCGGGAACACCAGGAGCAGGGCGGTGACGGCCAGGGGGCCCAGGACGGCCACGACCCAGCCCAGGACCCGGCGCGAGGCGGACAGGGCCGCCCGGGCCGGTCGGGGCAGCCCGAACGGCCGGGCCTGCGCCTCGTGGGTCACCACGAGCACGTCGATGGCCCCGGACCCGCGCACGACCGCGTCCCCGACCCCCCGGCGCACCAGGGACGTCAGCGGCCGGTGCCGGCTGGCGCCGACGACGACCTGGGAGGCGTTGACCCCGCGCGCGAACTCCAGCAGCGAGGCGGCCACGTCCTCCCCCACGACCTGGTGGTAGGTGCCCCCCAGGGCCTCGACGAGGTCGCGCTGCTCGGCGAGGCGGGCCGGGGAGCTGCGCACGAGCCCGTCCCCGCGGGCCACGTGCACGGCGTGCAGTTCCCCGCCGGCGCCGCGGCCGGCGAGGCGGGCCGCGCGCCGGACGAGGGTGGCGCCCTCGGGACCGCCGGTGAGGGCGACGACGACCCGTTCGCGGGCCGGCCAGGTCGCCTCGATCCCCTGCTGGGCGCGGTAGCGCTCCAGGCCCTCGTCGACGCGGTCGGCCAGCCACAGCAGCGCCAGTTCGCGCAACGCCGTGAGGTTGCCGGTGCGGAAGTAGTTCGACAGGGCCGCGTCCACCCGGTCGGAGGCGTACACGTTGCCGTGCGAGAGCCTGCGCTGCAGCGCCTCAGGGGTCATGTCGACGAGCTGGACCTGCTCGGCGGCGCGCAGCACGGCGTCGGGGACGGTCTCGCGCTGCTCGATGCCGGTGATGTGCTCGACGACGTCGTTGAGGGACTCCAGGTGCTGGATGTTCACCGTGGACACGACGTCGATCCCGGCGGCCAGGATCTCCTCCACGTCCTGCCAGCGCTTGGCGTGGCCCCCCGCCTCGACGACGCCGGGGGCGTTGGTGTGGGCCAGTTCGTCCACGACGACCACCTCGGGGCGCCGGCGCAGGACGGCCGCGACGTCGAGTTCCCCGACGTCGAGACCGCGGTGCCCCACCCTGCGGCGCGGCAGGACCTCCAGCCCCGCCAGCAGGGCCTCGGTCCGTTCCCGGCGGTGGCACTCCACGAGACCGACCACCACGTCCGTGCCCCGGTCCAGGCGCCGGTGGGCCTCGTCGAGGGCGGCGAACGTCTTGCCGACCCCGGGGGCGGCCCCGAGGAAGACCCGCAACCTCCCCCGGCGGACGAACTCGCTGCGCGGGGAGGGGGCCGGCCGGGTGTCGGGGTCCACCCCCGCAGTCTGCGGCACCATCGCGGCGGGCCCTCAGGAGGTGAGCCGCTGCAGGGCGAGGTTGAGCTGCAGGACGTTGACGACCGGTTCGCCGAGGAACCCCAGGGGGCGGTCCTCGGTGTGGTCGGCGACGAGGGCGGCCACCCGCTGCTCGTCCAGCCCGCGGGCCGCGGCGACCCGGGCGACCTGCTGGCGGGCGTGCTCCGGGGAGATGTCCGGGTCCAGGCCCGACCCGGAGGCGGTGAGGGCGTCGGGGGCGACGTCGGCCGGGTCCGTCCCGTCGGCCGCCGCGACCGCGGCGCGGCGCTCCTGGACGGCCGCCAGCAGGTCGGCGCTCTCCGGCCCGAGGTTCGACGCGCCGCTGGACGTCGGGTCGTACCCCTCACCCGCGGCCGAGGGTCGCGGCCGGAACCACTCCTCGCCGGTGAACTCCTGCCCGATGAGCGCCGAGCCGACGGGCCGGCCCCCGCTGGACAGGATCTGCCCGTCGGCGCGGCCCGGGAGGAGGCGGCCGACGCCGAAGACGGCCAGCGGGTAGAGGAGCCCGAGCACCACGGTGGCCGCCAGCAGCAGCCCCAGGCCGGTGCGCGCCTGGCGCAGGAGGTTCGTGAACGTCAGGGACATGGTTCTCAGCCGATTCCGGGGATCTGGGAGACGAGCAGGTCCAGGAGCTTGATGCCGGCGAACGGCACGACGACCCCGCCGAGGCCGAACACGAGCAGGTTGCGGCGCAGCAGGGACGCGGCGCTGGAGGGCCGGTAGCGGACCCCGCGCAGGGCCAGCGGGATGAGCGCGACGATGACCAGGGCGTTGAACACGACGGCCGAGACGACGGCCGACTCCGGCGTGGCCAGCCGCATGACGTTGAGGACGTCGAGCTGGGGGAACGTCGTGACGAACATCGCCGGGATGATGGCGAAGTACTTGGCGATGTCGTTGGCGATGGAGAACGTCGTCAGCGCCCCGCGGGTGATGAGCAGCTGCTTGCCGATCTCCACGACCTCGATGAGCTTGGTCGGGTCGGAGTCCAGGTCGACCATGTTCCCGGCCTCCTTGGCCGCGGTCGTCCCGCTGTTCATGGCCACCCCCACGTCGGCCTGGGCCAGCGCCGGGGCGTCGTTCGTGCCGTCGCCCATCATCGCCACCAGCCGCCCGCCGGACTGCTCGGCGCGGATGAGGTCGAGCTTGTCCTCCGGCGTCGCCTCGGCCAGCACGTCGTCCACCCCGGCCTCGGCCGCGATGGCCCGGGCGGTGCGCTCGTTGTCGCCGGTCACCATGACGGTGCGGATGCCCATGGCGCGCAACTGCTCGAACCGTTCGCGCATCCCCTCCTTGACGACGTCCTTGAGGTGGATGACGCCGAGGACGCGGGCCCGACCGCCACCGTTCGTCACGACGTGCTCCGCGACGACCAGCGGGGTGCCGCCGGCGGTGGAGACGTCCTCGACGACCTGGTCGACCTCGGCCGGGACGTCCCCGCCCAGGGTGCGGACCCAGTGCGTCGCGGCGGCCGCGGCGCCCTTGCGGATCTTCCGGGTCCCGCCGCCGGTGACCAGGTCCACGCCCGACATGCGGGTCTGGGCGGTGAACGGCACGAACTCGCCCCCGGGCAGTTCCCCCTCGGACCGGGCGCGCAACCCGAACCGCTCCTCGACCAGCACGACGACGGACCGGCCCTCGGGGGTGGCGTCGGCCAGGCTCGACAGTTGCGCGGCGTCGGCCAGGTCCGCCGGCGTGACCCCGGGCGCCGGGAGGAGTTCGTGCGCCTGCCGGTTCCCCAGCGTGATGGTGCCGGTCTTGTCCAGCAGCAGCGTCCCGACGTCACCGGCGGCCTCGACCGCACGCCCCGACACGGCCAGGACGTTGCGCTGCACGAGCCGGTCCATGCCGGCGATGCCGATGGCCGACAGCAGCGCCCCGATGGTCGTGGGGATGAGGCACACGAGCAGGGCGACGAGCACGACGGTGCTCTGCGGGCGGCCGGAGTACACCGCCATGGGCTGCAGGGTCACGACGGCCAGCAGGAACACCAGGGTCAGGGCGGCCAGCAGGATGTTCAGCGCGATCTCGTTGGGGGTGCGCTGACGCGCCGACCCCTCCACGAGGGCGATCATCCGGTCGACGAAGCTCTCCCCCGGCTCGGCGCAGATGCGCACGACGATGCGGTCGGACAGGACCGTCGTGCCCCCGGTGACGGCGCTGCGGTCGCCGCCGGACTCGCGGATCACCGGGGCGGACTCCCCGGTGATGGCCGACTCGTCGACGCTGGCCACCCCCTCGACGACGTCGCCGTCACCGGGGACGGTCCCACCGGCCTCGACGACGACGAGGTCGCCGACGCGCAACCGGCTGGAGGCGACCTGCTCCTCGTCCCGGCCGTCCACGAGACGCCGCGCGACGGTCTCGCTGCTGACCTTGCGCAGCGACGCGGCCTGGGCCCGGCCACGCCCCTCGGCCACGGCCTCGGCGAGGTTGGCGAACAGGACGGTGATCCACAGCCAGGCGACGACGACCCACGAGAACACCGACGGGTCGGTGGCGGCCAGGACGGTCGTCAGCACCGCGCCGACCGCCACGACGAACATCACGGGGGTCTTGGCGAGGTGGCGCGGATCGAGCTTGCGGACCGCGTCGGGCAGGGACCGCACGAGCTGCGCCGGGCTGAAGGCGCCGCTGGAGACGCGGTGCGGGGTGGGGGGTTCGGGCTGCGTGGTGGTGGGGGGACTGGTGAGGGTGCTCACGACTGGGCTCCGGTGAGGGCCTCGGCGATCGGGCCGAGGGCCAGGGCGGGGAAGAACGTCAGGGCGGTGACCACGACGACGACGGCGAGGTGCATGCCGGCGAACGTCGGGGTGCGGGTCGGCAGGGACCCGGCCGTCTCGGCGGCCGGCCGCTGCCGGGCGAACGCGCCGGCCAGGGCCAGCACGAGGACGAGGGGGGCGAAACGGCCGATGGCCATCGCCAGGCCGAGGGCGGTGTTCCAGAACGGGGTGTTCGCGCTGAGCCCGGCGAACGCGGACCCGTTGTTGCCCGCGGCCGAGGCGAAGGCGTAGAGGACCTCGGACAGGCCGTGGGGTCCGGTGTTCAGCACCGCCGACCGGGTCGCCTCGCTGGACAGGGCGATCGCCACCCCGGTCAGGAGGGCGAACGGCGTCGCCAGCAGGTACAGGGCCGCGACGGTGATCTCGCGCTGGCGGATCCCCTTGCCCAGGTACTCCGGTGTCCGGCCCACCATGAGCCCGGCGACGAACACCGTGACGACCGCCAGGACGAGCATCCCGTACAGGCCGGAACCGACGCCGCCGGGGGTGACCTCGCCCATCATCACGGTGAGCATCAGCATCCCCCCACCGGCCGCGGTGTAGCTGTCGTGGAAGGAGTTCACCGCACCGGTGGAGGTCGAGGTCGTCGCGGTGGCGAACAGCGCGGACAGCCACTCCCCGAACCGGGTCTCCTTGCCCTCCAGGGCCGCACCGGCGGCCTGCGGGACGGTGCCGAGGGCGTGGGTCTCGGCCCAGGTGGTGACCGTCAGGGAGATCGCGAAGACCGCCCCCATGACGGACAGGACCGCCAGGCCCTGCCGGTGGTCGCCCACGAGCGTGCCGAACGCGCGGGGCATCGAGAAGGGGATGGCCAGCAGCAGGAAGACCTGGAACAGGCTGGCGACGGCGTTCGGCCCCTCGAAGGGGTGCGCGGAATTGGCGTTGAAGAACCCCCCGCCGTTGGTCCCCAGTTCCTTGATGGCCTCCTGGGAGGCGACCGGGCCGCCGACGATCGTCTGGGACCCGCCCGCGAGCGTCGTGTAGGTCGTGGCTCCCGAGAAGTTCTGCACCACCCCGGTCAGCAGCAGGACGACCGCGGCCACGAAGGACAGCGGCAGCAGGATGCGCAGCACGGCGCGGGTGAGGTCGACCCAGAAGTTCCCGATCGTCCCCGTCCCGCGCGCCACCAGCCCGCGGACGAGGGCCACGGCCACGCAGATGCCCACGGCGGCGGACAGGAAGTTCTGCACCGCGAGCCCGGCCATCTGCACCAGGTGCCCGAGGGCGGACTCACCGGAGTAGGACTGCCAGTTCGTGTTCGTCACGAAGGACACGGCCGTGTTCCAGGCCTGCGAGGGTTCCATCGCCGGCATGCCCAGCGACAGCGGCAGGAACTGCTGCAGGCGCAGGAACGCGTAGAGGAACAGGACCGAGACGGTCGAGAACCCCAGGACGGACAGGGCGTAGGTGGGCCAGCGGGTGTCGGCCTCCGCGTCGACGCGCAGCAGCCGGTACAGGCCGCGCTCGACCCGCAGGTGCCGCGTGCTCGTGAACGTGCGGGCCAGGGCGTCGCCGAGCGGCACGTGGACCGCGGCGAGCAGGAGGACGAGCAGGCCGATCTGGAGCAGGCCCGCGGTGGTGTCGGTCACGGGTTCTCCGTCAGTGCTTCTCGGGACGCAGCAGGGCGTGCAGCAGGTACGCGGCGAGCGCGACGGCGAGCACGAGGCTCACCGCCGCCGTGGCGCTCACCGGCGCTCCAGGGCGCGCACCAGCAGGGCGCCGGCGGCGGCGAGGGCGAGGGTCAGGGCGGTGAACCCGACGTCGGGCACGGGGACTCCAGGGTGAGAGCGGGGCGGAACCCGACCACCACAGCACCGCGCGGCGGTCCCGCCGGCCGTCCTGACGCGTCCTTGACGGTGGGGGCGTCCCCGTTGACGCCTCCCTGGCGCCGGGCCGACGGGCACCCGAGGGTCCCCGGGGGAACGCGCTCGTCGGCGCACCGTGCAGCCGTGGGACCCGTCCCGGTCCCGGCACCGCGGCCGGGGGCGCGCGCCGGAACCCGTACGCTGCGCGGGTGCTCGTCGTCCACGGCCTCTGGACCCGCGAACACCGGTTGGCCCTGTGGGTCGAGGCGCCGCGGCGCCGGCCCGGCCCGGCCCGCCCCGCCGACCTGGCCGCGCTCGCGCGGACCCGGCCCGCGCTGGCGCGGGCGCTGTCCGGCCCGACCATCGGACCGCTCACCGTCTCCCTGCCCTGCACCCCGTCCGGCCGGCCCGCCGCGTCCGTGTCGCGGCCCCGGGCGGACCTGCGCCTGCTGCCCGTGGACCTCGACGTCGTCGAACTCGCCGGTGAGCGGGCCGTCACCCTGCTCACCGACCTGGACGACGCGCCGGGTGAGGAGGAGGGGGTGCGGCTGTCGGACGGCCTGCGCTGGCTCGGGCACGTCGCCACCGGCGCGCGCCGGGCCGTCGAGGCCGGGCACGTCCTGCCCGACCTGCAGCCCACGGCCGACGGCGGGTTCACGGCCCGCTGGGTGCCCGCGCCCGACCGCGCCCTCGGCCGGTGGCGCACGGCGGTGGCCCAGGCCTGCCCGCCCGTGCTGCGCGCCGAGGGGTCCGGCCCCGGGCCGGCGCAGGGCCCTCCGCAGGCCCTGGACCTGCTCGAGGACGTCTGCGCCCTCGTCGTCGACGTCCTCGTGGCGGCCCGCACGGCGGCGGTCGTGCCGCACGACCTGCCCGGGGGCGCCGGGCCGCGCGCGTGGCTCACCGCCCTGCGCACCGGTGCCACCCTGCGCGGGCCGGGGTGGCCGGCCCTGGCCCGCCGGGTGCGGGAGTGGCAGCGCAGCGGTGAGGACGGCGGCTGGGACGTCCTGCTGCGCGTCGTGGAACCCGACCCGTGGGAGGACGTGCCCGACGGGCTGGCCGACGGTCACCTGGACCCGGCCGCGCAGGAGCAGACCCCGGACCAGCGCTGGCGGTTGCAGGTGCGGCTGCGGCCGCTGGACGACCCGAGCCTGGTGCTGACGCTGGAGGAGGCCCGGGCCGAGAGCAGCGCGGGGGGCTCGTCCGGGGGTGCGCGGGAGGGCGAGGACCCGCTGCTCGTCCTGCTGACGGGCGCCGCCCGCGCCGGGGCCGCGCACCCGCCGCTGAAGCGGCTGCTCGGCGGGCGGACCGACGCGGCCGCCCAGGACGGGATCGAGCTCTCCATCGAGGAGCTGCTCGACCTCGTCGAGCACGGCGGCCCGCGACTGAGCGCCGCCGGCGTCGGGTTGCAGCTGCCGCGGCACTGGACGAGGAAGGCCCTGACGTTCTCGCTGTCGGCCTCGGCCGCCCAGCCGGGGGCCGTCACCGACCCGCAGGTGCGCAAGGACGACCTGCTCGACTTCCGCTGGCAGGCGGCCCTGGGTGAGTCCCCCGTCACCGAGGCCGAACTCCTGGCCCTGGCCGCCGCGAAGTCCTCCCTCGTGCGGTTCCGCGGCGAGTGGGTGCAGGTGGACCCGCAGGCGCTGGCCCGCAGCGCGCGGTTCCTGCGCACCCGCGGCAGCGGCCGGGCCTCGGTGCTGGACGTGCTCGCCGCCGTCGGGACCGGGCGGGACCTGCCGGGTCCGGTGACCTCGGTCGACGCGCGCGGGGTGCTCGGGGACGTCCTGTCCGGGCAGGCGGCCGAGCGGCTGCCGGAACTGCCCGACCCGCCGGGTCTGCACGCCGTCCTGCGGCCCTACCAGCGGCGCGGGCTGACGTGGCTGGCGACGATGTCCCGGCTCGGGCTGGGCGCCGTGCTGGCCGACGACATGGGGCTGGGCAAGACGCTGCAGCTGCTGGCCCTGCTCGCCCACGAACGGGGTGAGGACGCCGGGCCCGGGCCGACGCTGCTGGTGTGCCCGATGTCGGTGGTCGGGAACTGGGCCGCCGAGGCCGCGCGGTTCACCCCCGGCCTGCGCGTGCACGTCCACCACGGCCCCGGCCGCCGGCGCGGGGCGGGGTTCACCGCCCTGGCCGCCGGGCACGACCTCGTCGTCACCACGTACGGGCTGCTCGTGCGCGACGTCACCGACCTGGCCGCCGCCGACTGGCACCGCCTGGCCCTCGACGAGGCCCAGCACGTCAAGAACGCGAACACCCGGCAGGCGCGGGCGGTGCGGGCCGTGGGGTCGCGCCACCGCGTCGCCCTGACCGGGACACCGGTGGAGAACCGCCTGGAGGACCTGCGCGCCGTCCTGGACGCCACGAACCCCGGTCTGCTCGGCAGCGCCGCGACGTTCCGCGACCGGTTCACCGTCCCCATCGAGAAGCTCGGTCACGCCGAACCCGCCCAGCGCCTGGCCCTGGTGACCCGCCCGTTCGTGCTGCGCCGCGTCAAGACCGACCCGGCCGTGGCCGGTGACCTGCCCGAGAAGATCGAGATGACGGTGCGGGCCAACCTCACCACCGAGCAGGCCGCGCTGTACCGGCGGGCCGTGGACGACCTCACCGAACGGTTGCAGGACAAGGATTCCGACCCCGGCGGGCTGTCCCGGCGCGGACTCATCCTCGCCGCGCTGACCCGGTTGAAGCAGATCTGCAACCACCCCGCGCACTACCTGGGCGACTCCTCGCCGGTCCTGCACCGGGGCCGGCACCGCTCGGGCAAGCTGCAGCTGCTGGACGACATCGTCACCTCCGCCCGGTCCGAGGGCGAGAAGGTGCTGTGCTTCACGCAGTTCGCCGAGTTCGGCCACCTGCTCGCCCCGCACCTGGCAGGTCTCACGGGGGAACCGGTGCCGTTCCTGCACGGCGGGGTGAGCCGGCACGGGCGCGACGCGATGGTGGCCGAGTTCGGCGGGTCCGACGGCCCCGGTGTCATGCTGCTCTCGCTCAGGGCCGGGGGGACGGGGCTGAACCTGACGGCCGCCAACCACGTCGTGCACGTGGACCGGTGGTGGAACCCGGCCGTGGAGGACCAGGCCACCGACCGGGCGTTCCGCATCGGGCAGCACCGGCAGGTGCAGGTCCGCAAGCTCGTCAGCGTGGGCACCGTGGAGGAACGGGTGGACGCCGTCATCAGCCGCAAGCGCGACCTCGCCGACCGGGTCGTCGGCAGCGGTGAGGGCTGGATCACCGACCTCGACACCGACGCGCTGCGCGAACTGCTGCGGCTCGGCGACGACGCGGTGGGTGAGTGATGGACTCCACGCGCTCGTTCGGGGAGTACGGCAGGCGGCGGCCCGGGGGCGGGGCGAAGCTGCGCTCCCGCCGCGGGCGCATCGCGCAGAACTGGTGGTCGCAACGGTTCGTCGACGCCCTCGAGCGCGGCGGCGACCGCGGCCGGTTGCAGCGCGGGCGCACCTACGCCCGCGCCGGGCAGGTCCTCGACCTGCGTCCCCGTCCCGGGGCGGTCGGGGCCCGCGTCCAGGGCTCGCGCCCGCGCCCCTACCTCGTGGAGGTGACCGTGCGCCGCTGGACCCCCGCCGAGGTCGACGCCGTCGTCGCCACGGTCGTGGAGAACCCGCTGCTGCTGGCCCCGCTGTTCTCCGGCGACGTCCCCCCGGGCCTGGTCGACCTGCTCGCCGGCATCGGGGTGGACCTGCTGCCGGGCGAGGCCGAGGTCACCTACGACTGCAGCTGCCCCGACGGGTCCGAACCGTGCAAACACGCCGCCGCCGTCGTCTACGCGCTGGCCGAGCAGCTCGACGCCACCCCGGCCACGACCCTCGCGCTGCGCGGGGTGGAACTGCCCGACCTGCTGCGCCGCATCACCGACGCCGCCTCCGGGCCCTCCGCACCGGTCGAGGACCTCGCCGTGCACGTCGGTTCGTTCCACCGGCTCGCCGGGGACCTGCCCGAGCTGGGGGTGCGCCGGCGGGTCCCGGCGCGGACCGTGGCCGACGACCTCGAGGAGGCCGTGCTCGGCCCGGGGGCGGCGGGCACCGCGGACGCGCTGCGGGTCTGGTACGTGGCCCTGGACGCCCAGGACCAGGCGGGCGGGGGTCAGTCGCGGGCGTAGCGCGCGACGAACCGCCGCCACACCTGCGGGGCGAAGGGGGCCGTGCTCAGGCGCAGGCGGGCGGCGAGGGCGTCGAACTCGGCGGGGTCGAAGTAGCCCTCGTCCCGGTACACCCCGCACCGCTCGACGAAACCCTCGGCGTCCAGCTCGGGGTGGAACTGCGTGGCGTACACGTTGCGCCCCACGCGGAACGCCTGCACCGGGCACGGCGCGGACGTCGCCAGCAGCACCGCCCCCGGCGGGGTCGCGCGCAGCGCCTCCTTGTGCCCGACGTAGGCGTCGAAGACGTCCGGCAACCCGCCGAACACCGGGTCCTGCCGGCCGGCGCCGGTCAGCTCGACCGGGACCGTGCCCACGGGTTCGGCGTGCTCGCGGTCGACCGTCCCGCCCCGGTGCACGCCGAGGGTGCCGATCCCGTAGCAGGCCCCCAGGAACGGGACGTCGCGGGCGACGACCTCGTCGAGCAGGGCCGACAGGTCCGCCTCGACCCGGCGCTGGACCGCGGACTTGGCGGTCTCGGGGTCGGACGTGCAGTACGGGCTGCCACCGAGCACGACCCCGGAGTAGGCGTCGAGGTCGAGGCGGGGCAACGGCCGGCGTTCGAGCCGGACCCGTTCCAGCTCACCGGGTCCCAGGCCGCCCTCGCGCACGAACGCGGCGACCTCGGAGGCGGCCACCGCGTCGTCCTCGCGGGTGGCCAGCAGCAGGAACGGTCTCACCCGCGCACCCTAACGAGCGCGGGCGGGACCGTCCGGTTCAGGGCACGACGTCGAGGTCCACGTCGACGGGGGTGCTCACCGAGGCGACCTGCCGCTCGGTCCCGGTGCTGGACGTGGTGTACCGGCTCGTGCGGACCGAGGTCGCCGCGAAGCGGGTGAAGGCCGCCGTCTGCCCTGCGGCGCAGGTGATCGGCAGCCCGCCCTGGACGGCGTACAGCACCGGGGAGAAGCTGACCCCCGTGCGCACCCGCGTGGCCCCGGCCGGCACGGAGGCGAGGCCGCCGGTCCACTTCGTGCCGGCGAAGGTGTCGTTGCCCACCGTCCGCGTCCCCAGGAACCGCTCGCTGCCGTCGGTCAGGCCACCGTCGGCCGCCAGGCACCCGCCGAAGAGCCTGCCCGTCACCGACGTCGCCGTCCGCGACGGTGCGGGCAGGGGCGCCAGGGAGGCCACGACGCTCTGGCCCTGCACGCGGTTGGCGATGCCCGCGCCCACCGTGAACGAGGTGTCGCGGACGTTGTTCTGCTCGTCCGCCTCCCGGACGCGCCCGGCGTCGTCGACGACGGCCCGCAGCACGTGCCGGCCCGCGGTCGCGGTCCAGGTCGCCGAACCGGCCGGCCCGCCGACGGCCTCCAGGGTCACCCGCTCACCGGGCTGCAGCGCGGCGGTGAACTGGTCGGACCACGTGACGAGCCGGCCGTCGACCTGGAACCCGATCCCGCTGATCGTCCCCGCCGGGGTCGGTGCGGTCCCCCGGTTCTGGATCGTCACCCCGAAGCGGACAAGCTGCCCGGCAACGGCTCCCGGCGGCACGACGACCGCCGTCACCACGAGGTCGGGGGCCGGGGCGGCCGCGCTGACGGCTCCCGCCCCGGCCACCGACCCCACCACGACCGCACCCGCCACCAGCACGCGGACAGCCTTCGACCAGCTCATGAGAAACCCCCGGACCCTTCGTCCCCCGGCGCGACCCCCCGTCGCGCGCTGCACACCGTAGACCCGCGCAGGGGCCGCAGGGGTGGGTTCGGGGAAACCGGGAAACCCGGGGGACGAGAGGACCGGGGGACGGACCTCAGACGGGGACGATCTCCGGGGCCTGCAGCCGCACCGCGTCGGCGGAGGCGTCGTCGGGCTGCTCCTGGGAGGCCCGTTCGGCGGCGACCCGCTGCTGGTACGTCGCGACCTCCGTGGCGCGCCGCTCGTCGTCCCAGCCCAGCGGACCGGCCACGAGGTCGGCCACGAGCTCGGCCGATTCCGTCCCGCGGTCGTAGGTCTCGATGGAGATGCGGGTCCGGCGGGCCAGGACGTCGTCGAGGTGGCGGGCCCCCTCGTGCGTGGCGGCGTAGACGATCTCGGCCTTCAGGTAGTCGTCGGCGTGCGGCAGCACCTCACCCAGCGTCGGGTCCTGCGCGATGAGCGCGAGCACCTCGTCGATCGCCGAGCCGTAGCGGCCCAGCAGGTGCTCGACGTGGTCGACGTGGATCCCGGCGCGCGCGGCCAGGGCGTGCCGCTGGTTCCACAGCGCGTGGTACCCCTCGGCGCCGACCATCGGCACGTTCTCCGTGGTCGAGGCGGGCACCTTGCCGTCCAGCCCCTCCACGGCGACGTCCACGGCGTCCTTGGCCATGACGCGGTACGTCGTGTACTTGCCGCCGGCGACGACGACCAGACCCGGCACGGGGTGGCCGACGACGTGCTCGCGCGAGAGCTTGGAGGTGGACTCCGACTCCCCCGACAGCAGCGGCCGCAGGCCCGCGTAGACGCCCTCGACGTCCTCGCGGGTCAGCGGGGACTTCAGGACGGAGTTCGCGTGCTCCAGGACGTAGTCGATGTCGGCGCTGGTCGCGGCCGGGTGCGCCTTGTCCATCGTCCAGTCGGTGTCGGTGGTGCCGATGATCCAGTGCCGGCCCCACGGGATGATGAACAGGACGGACTTCTCCGTGCGCAGGATCATGCCGGTCCTGGACTGGATCCGGTCGCGCGGCACGACGAGGTGGATGCCCTTGGAGGCCCGCACCTTGAACTGCCCGCGGGCGTTGACCAGTTCCTGGGTCTCGTCGGTCCACACGCCGGTCGCGTTGATGACCTGCTTGCTGCGGACGCGGACCTCGGTGCCGGTCTCCAGGTCGACCAGCACGGCCCCGACGACGCGCTCGCCCTCGCGGATGAACTCCTTGACGCGCGTGCGGTTGGCGATGAGCGCCCCGTACGTCGCCGCCGTGCGGGCGATCGTCATCGTGTGCCGGGCGTCGTCGACCTGGCCGTCGTAGTACTGGATGGCCCCGACCATGGCGTCCTTGCGGATGCCGGGGGCCTCCCGCTGCACGCCCTTGCGGGTCAGGTGCCGGTGCAGCGGGAAACCCTTGTTGTTCCCGCTGGACAGGGCCATGCCGTCGTACAGCGCGATGCCGGACCCGACGTAGGGGCGCTCGGCGAAGCGCTTGGACAGCGGGTACAGGAACGGCACCGGCTTGACCAGGTGCGGGGCCAGCTTGTTGCGCAGCAGGCCGCGTTCGGACAGCGCCTCGTGCACGAGGGCGAAGTCGAGCATCTCCAGGTAGCGCAGGCCACCGTGGATGAGCTTGCTCGAGCGGCTCGAGGTGCCCGAGGCCCAGTCGCGCGCCTCGACCATCGCGGTCCGCAGGCCGCGCGTCACGGCGTCCAGCGCCGCCCCCGTCCCGACGACCCCGCCGCCGATGACGAGGACGTCGAGCTCACCTTCCGCCATCTCGCGCAGCGCGTCGTCCCGTGCCTGCGGTGACAGTGCCTTGATCTCCACGTCCTGCTCCTCAGCCTCTCCCGTACCGGTCGTTCTCCATGGTGGGCGCCGGGCGCGCCGCACGCGCGCCCGGCGCCCGTCCCGGGCCTGACGTCAGTCGACGTCCACCCAGTCCAGCGTCCGCTCGACGGCCTTCTTCCAGCCGGCGTACCCGTCCGCGCGCTGCTGGTCGTCCCAGGTGGGTTCCCAGCGGGCGCCCTCGTTCCAGTTCTCGCGCAGCTCGTCGAGGTTCTTCCAGAACCCGACGGCCAGACCCGCGGCGTAGGCCGCCCCCAGGGCGGTGGTCTCGGCCACGACGGGCTTGGAGACGGGGACGCCGAGGATGTCGGCCTGCAGCTGCATGCACAGCTGGTTGGCCGTGATCCCGCCGTCGACCTTCAGGACCTCCACGGCCACGCCGGAGTCGGACGACATCGCCTCGGTGACGTCCCGGCTCTGGTAGCAGATGGCCTCCAGGGTCGCCCGGGCGATGTGCGCGTTGGTGTTGTACCGCGACAGCCCGACGATCGCACCGCGGGCGTCCGAGCGCCAGTACGGGGCGAACAGGCCGGAGAACGCGGGCACGAAGTAGCACCCGCCGGAGTCCTCGACCTGGCGGGCCAGCGACTCCGACTCCCCCGCCCCGGAGATGATGCCGAGCTGGTCGCGCAGCCACTGCACGGCCGAGCCGGTGACGGCGATGGAGCCCTCCAGGGCGTACACCGGCTTCTCGTCGTTGAACTGGTAGCAGACCGTGCTCAGCAGCCCGGCCTGGGAACGGACCAGTTCCTCACCGGTGTTCAGCAGCATGAAGTTGCCGGTGCCGTAGGTGTTCTTGGCCATGCCGGGGTCGAAGCAGACCTGCCCGACCATCGCGGCCTGCTGGTCGCCGAGGATGCCCGTCAGCTTGACCTCCCCGCCCAGCGGGCCGGTCTCCAGCGTCGTGCCGTAGCCCTCGGTGTAGGAGGAGGGCTTGATCTCGGGGAGCATGGCCCGCGGGACGCCGAAGATCTCCAGCAGCTCGTCGTCCCACTGCAGGGTCTCCAGGTCCATGAGCATGGTGCGGCTGGCGTTGGTGACGTCGGTGACGTGCACGCCGCCGCGGGGGCCGCCGGTGAGGTTCCAGATCAGCCAGGAGTCGGTGTTGCCGAAGATCGCGTCACCGGCCTCGGCGGCCTCGCGCACGCCGTCGACGTTCTCCAGGATCCACTGGATCTTGCCGCCGGAGAAGTAGGTGGCCGGGGGCAGACCGGCCTTCTGCCGGATCTTCTGCCCGCGCTCGTCGCGGTCCAGGGCCGAGGCGATGCGGTCGGTGCGGGTGTCCTGCCACACGATCGCGTTGTAGTACGGGCGGCCGGTGTTCTTGTTCCACACCACGGCCGTCTCGCGCTGGTTGGTGATGCCCAGCGCGGCCAGGTCCTTGGCCGTCAGGTTCGCCTGGCGCAGACCGCTCTGGATGACCGAGCTGGTGCGTTCCCAGATCTCGATCGGGTCGTGCTCCACCCAGCCCGGCTTGGGCATGATCTGGGTGTGCTCCAGCTGGTACTTGGCGACCTCGTTGCCGCCGTGGTCGAAGACCATGAACCGGCTGGAGGTGGTGCCCTGGTCGACCGCGCCGATGTACTGGGGGCCGTTCGCGGTGTCTGCCATGTCGTGTTCCGTTCTCTGCGTCGAGGTCAACGGGGTCTGGGTGGGAGGGGGTTCTCAGTCCTCGGTGTGGACGCGGCCCTCGGGCTCGGGGGCCACCGGGTCCGGCAGGTGCCGGTCGATGAGGACCTTGTACAGGCCGCCGCCGATGAGCCCGCCGATGACGGGGGCGACGATCGGGACCCAGAAGTAGAACGAGCCGCCCGGTTCGCGCATCGCCGTGCCGTACCCGGTGATGAACGAGGCCAGGCGCGGGCCGAAGTCGCGGGCCGGGTTGATGGCGTAGCCGGCGTTGGAACCCCAGGCGAAGCCGATGGCCACGACGATGAGACCCACGATGAACGGGGCCAGGTTCGCCCCCGGCGGGGTCGCCTTGGCCTGGCTCACGGCGAAGATGAGGAAGACCAGGATGGCCGTGCCGACGACCTGGTCCAGGAACGCGCCGCCGATGGTGACGTTGGCCCCGGGCAGGGTGGAGAAGATGCCCTGGGAGTCGTACGTGTGACCGGGGTCGAGGGCGTCGATGGGCCCGGCGTACACCCAGCGGACGATGAGCGCGGCCACGAAGGCGCCGAGGAACTGCGCGAGGCTGTAGGGCAGCACCTTCTTCCAGGAGAACCCCTGGAAGGCGGCCAGGGCGATGGTGACCGCGGGGTTGAGGTGGGCACCGCTGGTGCGGCCGGCGACGTAGACGCCGAACGTCACGCCCAGGCCCCAGGCCCAGTGGATCGAGTCGTCGCCGCCGTTCTGGCCCGCCACGACCTGGGCGACGACGCCCACGCCGAAGAGGATGAGGATCGCGGTGCCGGCGAACTCGGCGAGCAGTTCGCCGGTGAGGGTCGGGGTGCGGGGCACGCGGCGGCCGGGCGTCGCCTCGGCCGAGGACCTGCTGTGGGACATGTGAACTCCACGATGAGTCGGTTGGTGCGGTTTCGTGCCGTGGTCGTGAAGGTAGGCAGGCCCCCGGCCCGCGTCAACGCCGGGAGTTCGACCATGTCGAACGATCCGCCCCGCCCCGTCCCCGGCTCCCTCCCCGGCCCACCCCCCGTCACCGGGCGCCCGGGGCGAGACCGGTGGTGCTCACTGAGAGTGATCCTTCACCCGGACGGCTCAAGCCGCCCGCCCGGGGTGCCGATGACGCGACCATGACGACGCTGGACTCGCGGCCGGAGCTGCACACGGACCCCCTCGAGGACGTCCTGCGCCCGGGACTGCTGCGCACCGTGCTGCAGCCGGTCCACGACGTCGTCTCCGGGACGGCCGTGGCCCTGGAGGCGTTCGTGCGCGGCCCGGCCGACAGCGCGCTCGCCTCCCCGGCCCACCTGTTCCGCGCCGCGGCCGCCGCCGGGCGCACCGGCGACCTGGACCGCGCCGCCCTCCAGGCCGCCCTCGCCGGCGCGCCGGCCGCCGCCGGCACCACGACCACGCTGTTCCTCAACACCTCCCTGGAGGGGTTCACGACCCCGCCGCAGGTGCCGGCCGGTCTGGACCTGGTCGTCGACGTGCCGGCGCGCGCGCTGCTGCACCGGCCCGGGGCCGGCGTCCGCCTGCTGCGCCGCCTCCGCGCCCTGGGGCTGCGGGTGGCCCTGGACGACCTCGGGGCCGGCCCCGACGTCCTGGCCCTGCTGCCCGTGGTGCGCCCGGAGGTCGTCAAGCTCGACCTGCGGCTGCTGGCCCGCCGTCCCGCCGAGGAGGCCGCCGCCCTGGCCGGGGCCGTGGGGGCCTTCGCCGCCCGGACCGGGGCCCTGGTCCTGGCCGAGTCGGTCGAGGACGAGGACGACCACCGGACCGCGCTCGCCCTGGGCGCCGACCTCGTCCAGGGCTGGGGCGTGGCCCACCCCGCCCGCCCGCAGGACCTGCCCGCCCCCACCGGCCCGCTCGCGCTGCCCGCCCCGGCCGGCCCGGTGCCGTGGGGATCGGCGCGCACCCGCACGGTGCCCGCCGACGTCGCCGCGGCCGCCCTGACCCACCTGCGGCTGCGCACCCGCCGCCCCCAGGCCCCGCTGGCGCTGGTCTCCCTCGGCGGGCCGCCCGCCCGCCGCGCCGCCGCGGACCTGGGCCGCGTCGCCGTGCGCGCCCACGCCGACCTCGACGGTCACGGCCTGGCCGTCCTCGGTCCCGAGACCGCCTGCGTCGTCCTGTCCCGTCCCGGCCGCACCCCCGCCGAGCGCGAGCTGCTGGTCAGCCACGACCCGGCCCTGGTGGCCGACGTGGTGGCCGACGCGCTGGCCGCCGAGGAGGACCCGGCGCACGAGAGCGCCGACCCCGCCCCGCGCCACCCGACGCTCACCGACGTCGTCGCCGCGGCCCTGGAGGCCGACCGCGCGACCGGGACCGGGACGGGTCTGCTGCTCGTCGGGGTCGACGGGACCTGCCGGCGCGGGGGCCGGGAGGCCGTCGTGCGCCGGATGCGGCGGGCGGTCCGGTCGGTGGACCGCTGGATCCCGCTGGGCCCCGACCTCGTCGCGGTCCTGCTCACCGGGCTGCCGCGCGCCGGCAGCGAGGGGGTCGTCGAGCGCGTGGCCGACGCGCTGCTGCTGGCCGTGGAGCTGGCCGTGGACGACCACCCGGCGATGTCGGTGAGCATCGGGGCCAGCCTGGCCCCGACCCGCGCACTGACGGCCGCCGAGGCCCACCGCCAGGCCGCCGCGGCCCTGGAATCGGCACGCGGTGCCGGAGGGAGTTGCGCACGCATCTGGCCCGTCTGACAAGCTCGTCCCGGACGGGTCGGAGCGACCCGGGGAGCCGCGCGCCCGCGGCGCGGACGAAGGAACCGGTGGGGATGGCGGGGTACGTCGCGCTGCTGCGCGATCCGGTGGTGGCACGACCGTTCGTGGCCTCGGTGGTGGCGCGCGTGCCCATCGCGACCGCCCCCCTGGGGCTGGTCCTGCTCGTGCGCACCGCCCGGGACAACTACACGCTCGCCGGCATCGTGACCGGCCTGTTCGCCGTCGGCCTGGCGATCGGCTCACCCCTGTGGGGCCGGGCCATGGACCGGCTCGGCCAGCCGCGGGTGCTCGTCCCGGCGGCCGGCCTGTCCGGGCTGCTGCTCCTGCTGCTCACGGCCGCGACGGTCTGGACCGCCGTGCCCGCGCCCGTCCTGCCGTTCCTGGCGCTGCTGGCCGGGGCCACCTTCCCGCCGCTGAGCCCGGCCATGCGCTCGACGTGGCGCGTGGTCGTCACGGACGAGCGCGCGCGCCGGCGCGGGTACGCGCTGGACGCCGCGGCCGTGGAGACGATCTTCGTCGGGGGCCCGCTGCTGCTGAGCGCGCTCCTGCTGCTCGGGGTCGTCCCGCTGCCGCTGCTCGTCACGGTCGTCCTGCTCGTGGGCGGGACCCTCGTCTACGCCCGCTCCCCCGGCGCGCGCCGCGTCGTGCCGCACCCGGGCACCCCCGAGCACCGGGCGGGCACGGCCGTGCTGCACAGCCCCGGCTTCGCGCTGCTGCTGACGGTGATGGCCGTCATGAGCATCGGCTTCGGGATCCTCGACGTGTCGATGGTCGGGCTGGCCGAGCACCTGCTGGGCTCCGGCGACCGGCTCGGCGTCCTGTTCGCCCCCATCGCCGGCGGCTCGGCGCTGGGCGGGCTGCTGTACGGCAGCCGCGACTGGCGCAGCCCCGACCGGCGCCGGCTGCTGGTGACCCTGACGCTGTTCGGGGCGCTGCTGTTCGCGGTGGCGTTCGCGGCCGGTGAGGGCGTCCCGTTCGTCGCGCTGCTGGTCGTGCTCTTCCTCACCGGGCTGTTCATCTCCCCCAACCTCATCGCCGCGCAGGGGCTGGTCGACCAGCTCGCCCCGGGGCACCGGCTCGGGGAGGCCCAGGCGTGGCTGTCGACCTCGATCACGGCCGGGGCCGCGGCCGGCAACGCCGTCGCCGGGGTCCTGCTCGACCTCGCCGGGGCCCGCGCGGCGCTGGGGGTGGCCGCGACGGCCGTCCTCACCGCCGCCGCGGTGTGCCTGGTGGCCCAGCGGTCCTGGTCCGCCCGGCACCCCGACCCCGTGGCCGTTCACTAGGCTCGCCCCCCGTGAGCAGCGTCCCGTCCTCCCGTCCCACCGCCCTCGTCACCGGGGCCACCGCCGGCCTCGGGGCGGCCTACGCGCGCTCGCTGGCCGGGCGCGGGCACGACCTCGTCCTCGTGGCGCGCGACGCGCAGCGCCTGGAGCAGACCGCCGCCGACCTGCGCGCGCGGTTCGGCGTCGAGGTCGAGGTGCTGGCCGCGGACCTGTCCGAGCGCGCGGCGCTGCAGCGGGTCGCCGACCGCGTCGGCAGCCGGCAGGCGCCGGTCGACGTGCTGGTGAACAACGCGGGGTTCGGCCTGCGGCAGCGGTTCGTCGACGGCGACCCGGCCGACCACGAGCGCATGTTCGACGTGCTGTGCCGGGCCGTGCTGGTCCTGTCCCGGGCGGCGACGGGGGCGATGGTCGCGCGCGGTCGCGGGCACGTCCTGAACGTGGGGTCGGTCGCCGGCCTGGTCCCCGGCGGGGGGCACTACTCGGCGGCCAAGGCCTACGTCATCGTCCTGACCGAGACGATGGCCGGGGAGCTGCGCGGGACGGGTGTGAGCGCCACGGTCGTGGAACCGGGGTACGTGCGCACCGAGTTCCACGCCCGGTCGGGGATGTCCTCGGGCGGGTCCTCGGCGCTGTCGAGCCGGGTCTGGCTGGACGTGGCGGACGTCGTGGACGCCTCCCTGGACGACCTGTTCGCCGGCCGGTCCGTCAGCGTGCCGACGAAGCGGTGGAAGGCCGTCTCGGCCGTCCTCGACGTCGTGCCCCGGCGCGTGGTCAGCTCGGTGTGGAACCGGATGCCGTCCGGCGCCAAGCGGCGGCACCCGACCACCCGGCACTGAGACTTCTAGAAGTCTGACAACACTCTGTAGTCGGGGCGTAACGTAGAGCCGTGAACGCCGCTGTCCCCGCTCCGCCCCCCGCGGTGACCCCCGACGTCCTGGGGGACGAGACCGCCCGGCTCGCAGCCCTGCGCGAGTACGTCGACGTCTCCGCTCCCCCACCCGCCGAGCTGCAGGCCGTCGTGCGGCTGGCGACCCGGCTGACGGGGCTGCCCAACGCCGTCGTCAACATCATCGACGAGAAGCACCAGCGCCAGCTCGCGGCCGAGGGCTTCGACCGCGGGACCAGCGCCCGCGGCGACTCCATGTGCTACTACGCCCTGGGCTCGGCCGGGCTCGTGCACACCCCCGACGCCCGCCAGGACGTGCGGTGGAAGGCGCACCCGTGGGTCGACGGCCGGCTCGGGAACGTCCGCAGCTACGCCGCCGCCCCCCTGCTGACCCCCGACCAGCAGGCCCTGGGCACGTTGTGCGTCTTCGACGACGCCCGGCCCCGGCACCTGACCCCCACCCAGCAGGCCGACCTCACCGACCTCGCCACGCTCGTCGTCTCCCTGTTCGACCGGGAGCGGCGCGCCCGCCTGGTCACCCGGCACGCCGAGGAGCTGCGCCGGGCCCGGGCCGCGGCCGAGACGGCCCGGGCGCTGCAGGAGTCGCTGCTGCCGCACCGGCTGCCCGCCGGGGAGCGCGTGCGGGTGGTCTCGCGCTACCTGCCCGGCACCGACGGCGCCGAGGTCGGCGGGGACTTCTTCGACGCCATCGGCACCGACACCGCCTTCGTCCTCGTCATGGGGGACGTGCAGGGCCACAACTCCGCGGCCGCGGCGCTCATGGGGCAGGTGCGCACGGCCGTGCGCGCCTACGTCACCGAGGGGCACGAGCCGTCGGCGGTGCTGGAACGCACCAACCGGCTGATGCAGTCCTTCGACGGCGACCTGTTCGCGACGTGCTGCCTGCTGGCCCTGGACGAACGGACCGGCGACGTCACCGTGGCCAGCGCCGGGCACCCGGCCCCCCTCGTGTTCGCCCCCGGTCCCCCGCAGGCCCTGACGGTCGACCCCGGCCCACCCCTGGGGGTGCAGGCGGAGACCGTCTACGGGCAGACCCGGCACCGGCTGAGCGGGCCCAGCCGCCTGCTGCTGCACACCGACGGGGTCGTGGAGTGGCCCGGCGCCGGCGGCACCGGCCCGCGGCCCGCGTGCGCCACCGGCGAGGAGGCGCTGCACGCGGCCCTGGCCGCCGGCGCGCAGGAGGACGCCGGCACGCTCGCCGACCGGCTGCTGGCCCCGGTGCGCGGCAGCGGCCACGACGACGCGGCCCTGCTGGTCGTCGACTACGACGGGCCCGCGCCGGGGACGCGGGAGAACCGGCTGCCGCTGCCGAGCGACACCCGCGCGGTGAGCACGGCCCGCGACTGGCTGCGCTCGACGCTGGCCGGGTGGGGGCTGACCGCCACGGCCGACGAGGCCGAGCTCGTGGTCAGCGAACTGGTGACGAACGCGGTGCTGCACACCGGGGCCCCGACCGCGGTGACGCTGCGGTACGAGGTGGCCGACCGGCTGCTGTGCGTCGGGGTCGAGGACGGCTCGACCCAGCACCCGCAACCGCGCACGAGCGACGAGGAGGCCACCGGCGGCCGCGGGATGCACATCGTCCAGCTCATCGCCCAGCGCTGGTGGGTCGCCCCCCGCGGGGAGGGCAAGACCGTCTGGGCCGACCTGCTCGTCGAGTGAACCCCCGGCCGGTGGGCCGGGGGCCTGAGGGTCTCAGTCGACGACGGCGCCGGGGTTGAGGTTGCGGCCCGGGTCGACCCCGGCGAACAGGGACCCGACGATCCTGGCCCCGGCCGGGGACAGGTCCTCCTCGATCCAGCGCTTGTGCTCGCGCCCGACGGCGTGGTGGTGCGACAGCGTCCCGCCGTTGTCGATGAACGCCTGCTGGATGGCGCCCTTGACGACGTCGTAGGCCTCCAGACCGTCCCGGTCGGTCGGCGGCTGGAAGGCGAACGTGAAGTACTGGCACGCCCCGGAGTGGTAGCTGTGCGAGAGGTGGCAGAAGACGAACCCCTTGATGCCGACCTCGGCGAACGCCTTCTGGGCGGCGGCCACCACGTTGTCGTGCACCGTCTTCAGCGTCGCCCAGGAGGAGGAGGTCTCGGACACGTCGCCGTAGGCGCCGCGGTCGAGGATGAAGTCGCGGATGTAGGGGGTGTCGAACTTCTTCTGGTCGTACAGCGTCCCCGGCCCGGACCCGACGCCGAACCCGCCGTGCTTCTTGACGATCTCCCCGACCAGCGCCTTGGTCCGCCGCACGTGCAGGGCCGAGCCCTCGTACCCGATGAACGACAGGCACATCTGCGACAGGTCGAAACCCTTGCGCTTGCTGGCGTACAGCTGCACGCCCTTGTTGAGCAGCTGACCCAGCGCGCTGCCCTTCTTGGACGTGGCCAGCGTGAACTGGGTCTCCATGGCGTCGGAGACGCGGGTGATGCTCGGGGAGGCGTCCGAGGCCGCGATGTCGTGCATGGCCTTCAGCCCGCTGGCGTAGTCGGGGAAGAAGTAGGCCTGGATGACGCGCTCCTCGGCCTGGCGGTGCACCTGCACCGTGGCCTCGGTGATGATCCCGAGCCGGCCCTCGCTGCCCAGGACCATCTCGCGCACGCTGGGGCCGGCCGACTGCACCGGCACCTCGGCCGTGGCCACCACGCCGTACGGGGTCACCACGCGCACGGCGCGGGTGATGTCGGCGATGTCCCCGAAGCGGTCGGACTGCATGCCCGAGGACCGCGTCGCGATCCAGCCGCCCAGCGTGGAGTGCTTGAAGCTGTCGGGGAAGTGCCCGATGGTCCAGCCGCGGGCGTTGAGCTGGTCCTCCAGGTCCGGGCCCAGCGCCCCGGCCTGGATGCGCGCCGTCTGCGACGTCTCGTCCAGGGACAGCAGCAGGCGCATCCGCCCCATGTCCAGGGACACCACGGGGCGGGTCTCCTCGCGCGGGGCCTCCAGGGAGCCGACGATGTTCGAGCCGCCGCCGAAGGGGATGAGGACCGCGTCGGCCTCCAGCGCCACCCGCAGGGCGGCCTCGGTCTCGGCCTCGGTCCCGGGGTAGACGACGAGGTCGGGCAGCCGGCCGAAGTCGCCGCGGCGGATGCGCACGAGGTCGCGCATGGACTTGCCGTAGGCGTGCACGACGCGGTCGAGGTCGTCGTCGTGGACGTGCTCGGCCCCCACGGCCCCGGCGAAGGCCGCGCGCAGGGCGTCCGGCGCCTGCGACGGCGGCACGGTCAGGTCCGACAGCTCCGGCACCTGCACCGGTGGGGCGTTGAAGTCGATGCCGGCCATCTTCAGCGCGAACGGCGCCAGGCCCGGCTTGTCCTCGTGGTGGAAGGCCACGCCCTCCTGGCCCCAACCCCACCACTTCATGTGCTCGACCACGCAAACTCCCACCACTCGACGCGCTGTGCTCGGGCGCGAGCCTACGCGCCGGGGACGACACCACCGCCGCTCCCGGCCCGTCCGGCCAGGAACCGCACGGCGAGCGCGTAGCCCTGCACGCCCAGTCCGGCCACGACGCCGGTGGCGACCGGGGAGACGTAGGAGTGCCGGCGGAAGTCCTCCCGGGCGTGGACGTTGGACACGTGCAGCTCGACCAGGCCCGCGGTCAGCTCCGCGCAGGCGTCGCGCAGCGCGACGGAGGTGTGGGTCCAGCCCCCCGGGTTCAGCACGACCGGGTGGCGGGCGTCGGCGGCGGCGTGGATCCAGCCGAGCATCTCGTGCTCGGCGTCGGTCTGGCGCAGCTCGACGCGCACCCCGAGCTCGGCGGCCAGCTCCTGCAGGCCGGCGTCGACGTCGGCGAGGGTGGTCGAGCCGTAGACCTCCGGCTGCCGCCGCCCCAACCGCCCCAGGTTCGGGCCGTTGAGGACGAGGATCGTGGTGCCGGTGCCGGAGGGCGCGGGGTGGTCGCTCACCCGCGGACAGTACCGGCCCGTGGACGACGGCGGCCGGGTGTCGGCGGTCGGTGCCACAGTGCCGCCCGTGCCCAGCCCCGATGTCCCCGACGCCCCCGATGCCCTCGACGCCCCCGGCGCTGCGGGCGGTGCGCCCTTCCGCTGCTTCGGCACCGGCGACCCGTTGTACGAGGCCTACCACGACACCGAGTGGGGGCACCCGGTGCGCGACGACCGCGGGCTGTTCGAGCGGATCAGCCTGGAGGCCTTCCAGTCGGGGCTGAGCTGGATCACCGTCCTGCGCCGGCGCGAGGCGTTCCGCGCGGCCTTCGACGGGTTCGACCCGCGGGCCGTGGCCGCCTACGGGGACGCCGACGTGGCCCGGCTGCTGGCCGACCCCGGCATCATCCGCAACCGCGCCAAGGTGGGGGCCACGATCGCCAACGCCCACGCGCTGCTGGCCCTGCAGGCCGCCGGCGGCAGCCTGGACGGCCTCCTGCGCGCCGCCACCCCCGACCCGGCCCCGCCGGCGCCGCAGGTCCCCGCCGACGTCCCCGCCCGGACCCCGGGGTCGGCGGCGCTGGCCCGGACGCTGAAGGCGGCCGGTTTCCGGTTCGTCGGCCCGACGACGGCGTACGCGACGATGCAGGCGTGTGGCGTGGTCGACGACCACCTGCGACAGTGCCCGGCACGGGCCGCCGTGGAGCGCGCCCGGGCCGCGAGCGAGGGGGTCCGACCGTGAGCAGCACCGTCCCGTGCCTGTGGTTCGACGGCGACGGCCTGGCCGCCGCCCAACGCTACGTCTCCCTCTTCCCCGACTCGCGCATCGTCTCCACGTCCCCCGGCGGCCCGGACGGGGCACCGCTGACGGTCGACTTCGTCCTGGACGGGCGCGACTGGACGATCATCAACGGCGGTCCCGGGTTCCCCCAGACCGAGGCGTTCTCCGTGCAGGTCTCCTGCGCCGACCAGGCCGAGGTCGACCGCTGCTGGGACGGGCTGCTGGCCGACGGCGGCGCGGAGGGGCGCTGCGGGTGGCTCAAGGACCGCTGGGGCGTGTCCTGGCAGGTCGTCCCGGCCCGGCTGCCCGAACTGCTGTCCGACCCCGATCCCGAACGGGCGCAACGGGCCATGACGGCGATGCTCGGGATGCGCCGTCTCGTCGTCGCCGAGCTGGAGGCCGCGGCCGACGGCGCGGGACGCCCCGCGTGAACGGTCCCGACCGCGAGTGACAGAATCGTGGAGAAGCGGGAACCCCGTCCCGGCGAGCCACAGACAAGAGGTGCCACACATGGTCGATCGACAGCGAGTCGTCATCGTCGGAGGTGGCTTCACCGGCCTGTACGCCGGCAAGAAGCTCGAGAAGCTCCTCCCGGCCTCCGCGGCAGAGCTGGTGATCGTCAGCCCGACTGACCACCTCACCTACAGCCCCCTGCTGCCGGACGTCACCGCGTCCGTCATCGAACCCCGCCACGTGGCCGTGTCGCTGCGGCAGGCCCTGCCGCGCCACAAGCTCGTCGTGGGCCACACCACCTCGGTCGACCCCGAGGCCAAGACCATCACCATCTCCAAGAGCGAGCGCGGTGTCGTCAGCGACGAGACCCAGGTGCTGTCCTACGACAAGCTCCTGCTCGCCCCCGGCGCGGTGACCCGCCGCTTCCCCATCCCCGGGGTCTCCGAGAGCGCCCGCGGCGTCAAGACCATCACCGAGGCCGCGTTCGTCCGCGACCACCTGCTGTCCCAGCTCGACGCGGCCGACAGCCTGCCGGACGACCCGCGCTTCGACGCCGAGCGCGCCGAGCGCATGACCGTCGTGGCGGTCGGGGCCGGCTACACCGGCACCGAGATCGTCGCCCAGACCCACCGCTGGCTGTCCCGCGTGGCCGACCGCTGGTCGAGCATCGACGTGCGCGACGTGAAGTGGCTGCTCATCGACGTCGCCCCGGCCGTCCTGCCCGAGCTGGGCCCCCGCCTGGGCCAGTACGCGCTGTCGGCCCTGAAGGGCCGCGGCATCGACGTGCGCCTGGGGGTCTCCGTGGCCAGCGTCGAGGGCAACGTCGTCAACCTCACCGACGGCACCCCCGTGCCCTCGCGCACCCTCATCTGGGGCGCGGGCATCATGGCCAACCCGCTCATGGGCACCCTGGGCCTGCCGCTGGACCGCGGCCGCCTGGTCGTGGACGCCATGATGAAGGTCGCCGGCGCCGAGGACGTCTGGGCCGCCGGGGACGCCGCCGCCGTGCCGGACCTGGCCAAGCCCAAGCCGGCCGACGGCCCGCAGCCGATCACCCCGCCCACCGCGCAGCACGCGCAGCGCCAGGGCACCGCGGTCGGCAAGAACATCGCCGCCGCCTTCGGCATCGGCCAGGCCGCCGACTACGTCCACAAGGACCTCGGTCTCGTCGCCGACCTCGGCGGCGGCACCGCGGTGGCCAAGCCGCTGGGCATCGAGATGACCGGTCTGCCGGCCAAGATCGTCGCCCGCGGGTACCACCTGTACGCCCTGCCGGCCATGAGCAACCGCATCCGCGTGCTCACCGACTGGGCCCTGCACGCCGTCCTGCCGCCGCAGGCCGTCGCGCTGAACCAGACCCGTCCGGAGGACGCGCTCATCACCCCGGCGCAGAACACCGACATCTACCCCAAGGCGGAGGAGAAGCCGAAGGTCGGCTGACCCCCCGCCGTGGTCCCCGAGGACGTGGTGGCGCGCGTCGCCACCACCCTGGAGACCAGCACGAACCGAGCCCGCCGGCTGGTGCGCACCGCACTGCCGGCGGGCTTCGTGCTGCAGGTGAGCGGCCGGGCGCGGGTGGTCCTGGTCGAGGGCCCGACCGACGTCGCCGTCCTCGGGGTGCTGCTGGGCGGGCGGGTGCCGGTGGTGGCCGCGGGCGGCAAGCACCTGCTGCCGCTGGCCGCGGCCCTGGCCGGGGCCCTGGGCACGGCCGTGGACGTCGTCCTCGACGGCGACGACGGTCCCGGGGCCGGGCACCGGGCGCGCCAGGACAGCCTGCGGGTGCGCGCGGAGCTGACCGGGGTGCCCGTGCACGTCCTGCCCGGGGACCTGGAGACCTGCCTGGCGCGGTGGCCCGCGTTCGTCCGGGCGCTGCCCCGGGGCCTGACCAAGGACGCCGGGGCCTACGCCCGCGCCGCCGCGGCCGCCCTGCCGGAGGGGGCCCCGCCGGTGCTGGGCCCGCTGGTGGCCGACCTGCTCAGCCGCTGAGCCGTTCGGCCAGGCCCGTCGCCCGGGCCACCGGCCGCGCGACCGCGGCGGCCACCGCCTCGGCCGAGCCGACGACCCGCACCCGGCTGCGGGCCCGGGTCAGGGCCGTGTAGAACATCTCGCGCGTGGCCAGCGGAGAGCTCTGGGGCGCCGCGACCACCGTCACCGTCTCGAACTGCGACCCCTGGCTGCGGTGCACCGTCATCGCGTGCACCGGCTCCACCGCGGCCAGCCGGGCCAGCGGCACCCGCAGCGGGCCGGACCCGCGTCCGAGGGCGGCCAGGAGCACCCCGTCCTCCTCCAGGACGACCCCGGTGTCGCCGTTGAAGACCCCGACGGCGGGGTCGTTGGCCGTGACGATGACGGGCAGCCCGACGTAGCGGCCGTCCGGTCGCGGCAGCACGCCGAGCTCCTCCACCGCCCAGCGCTGGGCCAGCGCGCTCCAGTGGGCCACCCCCCGCGTGCCGCGCCGGTGCGCGCACAGCAGCCGGTGGGTGTCCAGGGCCGCCAGCGCCGCCGCGGCGTCCCCGGCGCGGGCGGCCCGCACCACCGCGCGGGAGCGGTCCAGCACGTCGGCGCGGACCACGTCGAGCGCGGCCCCGGCCACGAGCTCGGCGTCGGGGACCTCGAGGAACTCCACGTCCGGGCCACCGGCCCGCAGCAGGCCCACGACGTCGTCGGCGCGCTCCTCGCGCACCGCCTGGGCCAGGTCGGCGATGGTCCCGCCGTAGCGGTGGGTCCGCCGCAGGCGCGCCACCCCGTGCGGGGCGGTGGCCGCCGGGGCCACCAGGTCGGCCAGGACCGCCCCGACCTCCACGGAGGCCAGCTGCTGGGGGTCGCCCACGAGGACGAGCCGGGCCCCCGGGCGCAGGGCCGACAGCAACCGCGCCATGACCCCCAGCCCCACCATCGAGGCCTCGTCGACGATGACGACGTCGTGCGGCAGGCGGTGCTCGGCGTCGAACCGGGCCCGGACCGACCCCGGCCGCAGGCCCAGGAGCCGGTGCAGCGTCGAGGCGGAGGCGGCGCGCAGGAAGGCGCGCTCGGCGTCGGTGAACACGTCCTCCCCGGCCGCGGAGACCACGGCTTCGGTCAGGCGCGCGGCGGCCTTGCCCGTCGGTGCGGCCAGCGCCACCCGCGGGGCGCCGTCGGACAGGGCGTGCACGGCGGCCAGCAGCCGGGCCACCGTCGTCGTCTTGCCGGTGCCCGGACCGCCGGCCAGCACCGAGACCCCGTGCGCGAGGCACACCGCGGCCGCGGCGCGCTGGTCGTCGGCGGGGTCCCCGGGCCACAGCCGGTCCAGCACCGCGTCGACCGTGGCGGCCGCGAACGGGGCCACCCCCCGGCTGCGCTCGCGCAGGTCCCGGGCCACGGCCAGCTCCTGGCGCCAGTACCGGTCCAGCCAGAGCCGGTCGCCCACCAGGTGCAGGGGGGCCGTCGGGGCGGCGTCGCCGGTGTCCTCCCCCGGGGCGTGCTCGACCGTCAGCGGGCTGGCGCGCACGGCCTCGCGCCAGGCGAGCGGTTCGGGCCAGGGCACGGCCACCGGCTCCACCGCCCCGGAGTCGTCGGGGTCCTCGGGCACGAGGTCGCCCACCGCGGACAGCTGCAGCACGACCGAGCCGTGCCGCACGGCGCGCACGGCCAGGGCGACGGCCAGCAGGACGCGCTCGTCGTCCTCGCCCGTGACCGCCCCCAGCCGCCGGGCGACGTGGACGTCGGCGGCGTGCAGCAGGCCCAGCTCGTTGACCTCCCGCAGCAGACCCGTGGCGGTGCGGGCCAGCGCCGCCGACCGGTCCGGCTCCGGCGCGCCCGTCGCAGCGGCGGTGACGGTGGTGGTGGTGGTCACGGGGTCCTCCCGGCGAGCAGGTCGGAGGTGGCCACGACGAGCGCGGCGGGCGGGTGCCAGGACCAGACCCCGGGGGGTGTCCCGTCCGGGCCGGGGGCGACGTCGGGGCCGCCCATGCCGCGCAGGAACAGGTACAGCGATCCCCCCAGGTGCCCGGCCGGGTCGTACCCGGGCAGCCGCCACCGCAGGAACCGGTGCAGCGCCACGCTGTAGAGCAGCGCCTGCAGCGGGTAGTGGGCCGCGAGCACGGCCTCGTCGAGGGCCTCGCGCCGGTAGTGCCAGGCGGTCAGCTCCTCCCCCGGGCCGGCGAGCCGGTTGGTCTTGTAGTCCACGACGAGGAAGCGCGACCCGCAGCGCAGCACGGCGTCGATCGACCCGGTCAGGTACCCCCGCAGCCCCTCGGCCGCCAGGACCGGTTCGGTGAGCTGGTCGGCGTAGGCGTGCACCGGGTCGGTCGCGGGCAGGTGCCGGCGCAGCAGGACGGCCAGGTCCCCGACCCGGCCCCCCGCCCCCGTCCCGGCCGCGTCGCCCCCGGCCAGCGGCAGCTCGAAGTCCAGCTCGGCCAGCCGGTCGGCGACGGCGAAGTCCTGCAGCGAGCGCCCCCGGGCCAGCGGACCCAGCCCCGTGCGCAGGACCGGGTCGAGGGCCGCGGCCAGCGGTTCGGCCAGCGGCGCGGCGAACTGCTCGCGGGCCAGGGCCGCCAGGTGGGCCGCCCGGTCCGGCACGGCCGGGTCGAACCCTTCGAGCACGGCGTGCACGAGCGTGCCGAAACCGGTCCCGGCGGGCAGGTCGGCCAGCGGGGACGGCACCGACCGCCAGCCCTGCGGGTCGTCCGCGCCGTCCGGGCCCGCCGGGCCGGCCGCCTCCGCGCCGACCTCCTGGACGTCGACCTCGTCGGAGCGGACGTCGACCTCCGGGTCGGACAGCACGGCCCGGCCCGGCTGGTGGGCCTCGTGGACGCCGCGGGTCAGACCCGAGTACGAGGTGCGCCGCCAGCCGAGGTCCACCTCGGCGGTGAAGCGGGCCAGGAGCAGCCCGGCCGGGGCCGGCACCGGCCCGGACCAGCGCCGCGGCGTCGACCGGGCCGGCACGCCCTCCACCGCGACCGGGCCCCCGGGCGCGAACAGCGCCTCCAGCCGCGCGCGCACGGCCTCGTCGGTGGGCAGCGGCAGCTTCGGCGGCACCGCCCGGACGTCGTCGGTGAACAGGAGCCGGTGCAGCGCACCGCGCTGGGTGGTCGTGGCCGGCGCCCACCAGACCAGCAGCCGGGAGACCGCCCGGGTCAGCGCGACGTACAGCAGCCGCAGCTCCTCCCCCAGGTCCTCGGTGTCCGCGGCCCGGCAGTGCGCGTCGTACCCGGGGGCGGCGGGACCGCCGACGTGCAGCGCGCGCCGGCCGTCGGGGGCGTGCGCCACCGGCAACCGGTCCTGGGAGCCGCCGCCGGGGGCGTCCCAGCCGAAGGGGACGCAGACGACCTCGTACTCCAGGCCCTTGCTCGTGTGGACGGTGGCGATCTGCACGGCCTGGCGGTCGGTGTCCAGCCGCCGGGACCGCTCCCGGTCACCGTCCCCGGCCGCGTCCTCGACCCGGGCGCGCAACCACGACAGCAGGCTGGACACGCCCCCGCCGGGGTCGCGGGCGGACTCGGCGTGCAGCACCTCGGCGATGTGCCGCAGGTCGGTCAGCCGGCGCTCGCCGCCCTCGACGCCGAGCAGCCGGCTCGGCAGGTCCCGCTCCTCGTTGACGGCGGCGAACATCGCCGAGACCCCGCACTCGGCCAGGACGGTGCCCCAGCCGCGCAGCGCGACGGACACCTCGTCGGTGGCGTGGTCGCCGCGGGCGTCGAGCTCGGCCGCGCTCCAGCCCACGAAGGACGACAGCGCCGTGCGCCGCACCCGCGCCGCCCGGTGGGGTTGCTCCACGGCCTCCAGCAGCCACAGCCACTCCCGCGCGGCGGGGGTGGAGAAGACGCTGGGCCCGCGCGAGAGCACGCAGGGCACCCCGCGGCGGCGCAGCTCCTCCTGCACGAGCTGGGCCTGGGCCTGGGTGCGCACGAGCACGGCGACGTCCCCGGCGGCCAGGTCCCGCTCGGCCCCCGCCCCGCCGGTGTCCCGGTGCGGGTGCACCCGCAGCCCCTCGGACAGGACCGCGACGACCTGCTCGGCGGTGTCGCGCGCGACCGCGGCGCGCACGTCGGCGACGGCCGGCACGCCCGTGCGGGTGGTGACGGGCAGCCCGTCGCGGGGCAGCACCCGCAGCCGCACCGGCGAGGGGTCCGGGCCGCCGGCGCCCCGGAGGGCCGCGGTGCGGTGGTGGGCCTGCACGGGGTGCACGACGATCCGCTCGTCGCCCAGGGCCGCCCCGCGCAGCAGCGCCGCCGTCCCGGCCAGGACGGCGGGGTCGCTGCGGAAGTTCGTGCCCAGCGTCGCGGTCGCGTCCGCGACACCGACGGCCTCGAGGTAGCTGTTCACGTCCGCGCCGCGGAAGGCGTAGATGGCCTGCTTGGGGTCGCCGATGAGGACGAGGGGGCAGCGGCCGTGGAAGGCGGCGCGCAGGACCTCCCACTGCACCGCGTCGGTGTCCTGGAACTCGTCGACGAGGACGACGGAGTACCTGCGCTGCAACCGCTCGCACGCCGTGGGCCCGGCGACGTCGTCGCTCAGCGCGTCCCGCAGCCGGCCCAGCAGGTCGTCGAAGCCCAGGACCCGGCGGGACCGCTTGCGGGCGGCCACCTCGCGCCGCACGCCCTCGGCGAACCGGACGCGCAGGTCCTCCGGGGTCTGCGGGAGGGCCCCGCGCGGTTCGATGCGCGCCTCCGGGCGGGCCACCGCCTCGCGGGCGATCCGCAGCGCCACGGCCCGCGGGAACGGGGGCGGCCGGCCGCCGGGGCGGACGGCGAAGCGCACGTACAGGTCGTCGCAGACCTCCTCGACGAGGTCGTCGACGTCCTCGACGAGCGTCGCGGTCGGGTCGACGTCGGCGGCCGTGCCCAGGCTGGCCAGGACCTGCCGGCAGAACTCGTGGATGGTCGCGACGGTGGCGGCGTCGAAACCGGCCAGCGCCGCCGACAGCCGCGCCCGGCGGCGTTCGACATCGGCCGCGTCGGCCGCCGCGAGGTGGCGCACGACGGCGTCGGAGGAGGTGGCCGCCGCCACCGGGTCGGCCAGCGCGGCGCGGGTGCTGAGGAGGCGTTCGCGCACGCGGTCGCGCAGCTCGGCCGTCGCGGCCCGCCCGAAGGTCACCACGAGCAGTTCGTCGACCGTGGCGACCCCCTCGGCCACGTAGCGGGTGACCAGCCCGGCGATCGTCCACGTCTTGCCCGTGCCGGCGCTGGCCTCCAGGACCGTGGTGCCGGTCGGCAGCGGGCCGGTCACCTCGAAGTGCGTACCCACCGCGTGCGCGCTCACCGCTCGTCCATCCGGTAGGCACCGAGGAGGGGTTCCCAGAACCGTTGCACCGCAGCGTCGAACGTCGTCGGTGCCCCCGGCGGCCAGCCCGCGGGCGGGGCCCAGTCGAGCAGGACGTCGACCGGCGAGCGGGCCCCCCAGACGCTGACGTTCTCCTCGTCGGCGTCCTCCTTGGGGTAGGACCAGTCCGAGGTCCACGCCCCCGTCGCCGCGCGGCGGCAGGCGGCGGGCGGGCGCCCGGCCCACGCCGCCTGCGCGTAGGCCATCGCGGTGTCCACGGGCAGCGGCAGGGGCGCGCACAACCCCGCGGCCCGCAGCTGCAGCAGGTCGGTGAGCAGCCCGCGGACGACGTCGGACGGCACCGGCCCGAGCGTCAGCAGGGCCACGCTGCCCCGCCCGCCGCGGCCGACGACGACGGTGCGGAACTGCGTGCCCGGGTGGGCGGCGGACAGGGCCAGCAGTTCCAGCCAGGCCCGCACCGTCTGCTTGGCCTTGACCCGGGAGTAGACGGTGGTGACGGCGACGTCACCGGTGGCGCGGCCCCCGGGACGGACGGGGCGGACGCCGCGGACGTTGCCCGTCAGGCGCACCGGCCCGGCCCCGGGCACGTCGAGGTCGAGCTCGACGTCGACGCTGCGCGGTGACCCGCCACCGGCCCCGGGGTCGAACCCGGGGTCGAACCCGGGGTCGAACTCGGCGGCCACCGCGGCGATCCGGTCGACCACCGGCCCGACCTCGCTCAGCACCGCGGTGCCCAGCGGCCCGGGGGGCAGCCCGCCGCGGGCGGTCTCCAGCCGGACGACCTCCCCCGCCCCGGCCCCCCGCAGCCGGGCCGCCAGCGCCCGGTCCCCGACCGCCCAGGTGGCCAGGGCGTCGAGCTCGACGGGCAGCGCGTCGGCCGGTTCCTCCTCGCGGGTCGACGTCGCCACGTCCAGGCGCTGGCGCCAGAACCCCTTGGCGGGGTGCTGGAAGAACTGCACGAGCTGGTCCAGGTCGAGGTCGGTCACGGGGGCCGGGGGCAGCCCGGAGGTCAGGAACGGTGGCGGTGCAGCCGGTTCGGCCGTGCCCGCGGCGGCACCGGCGTGGGCGCTGCGGTCGTGGCTGAACGCGCCGGGCCGCCCCAGGGCGCCGTCGGCGAAGTTCCGCGGGTCGGTCGGCTGCAGCGGGTGCTCGACGACGACGCGCTCGCGCACCCCGGGGTGGGCGGCCTCGAGGGCGTCGAGCAGTTCCCCGACGGGCACGGCCGGGGGCATCCGCGCGCCGGTGCGCACGTCGCGGCCGGAGTAGGTGACGACGAGGGTGTCCCGCGTCGAGCAGACGGTGTCGAGCAGCACCTGGCGGTCCTCGCTGCGGGGGTCGCGGTCGCCCAGGTGCGGGTCGCGGGCCAGGACGTCGTCGGCGTCGGGGGCGCCGACCCGGGGGAAGGCGCCGTCGTCCATGCCCAGCAGGCACACGACGCGGTGCGGCACCGACCGCATCGGCGTCAGGGTGCAGACCGTGAGCGCACCGGTGCGGAAGTTCGCCCGCTGGGGCCGGCCCGCGAACCGTTCGGCGACCAGGGCGGCCACGTCGGCCAGCCCCACCTCGGCGGTGCCGGCGCGGGCGGCGTCCTGGGCCAGCTCCCCGAGCTCGCGGCGCAGCTGCACCAGCTGCCACGCCCCGTCGGCGGGGACGTCGGCGAGGTCGAGGACGGCGTCGAGCAGCGCCTGGCACCAGGCGGCGACGCCGTGCCGCCCGGACAGCCGGCCCACGGCCGCCTCGAGGCGGTCGAGCAGTTCGGCGAGGCGGCCGGCGAGGTCGACGCGGGAGGACTCCACGTCCACCAGCGGGACGACCCCCGACGTCGCGTCCCCCAGCAGCTCCTCCTGCCCGCCGCCGACGGCGACGCCGACGAGCAACCGGTCCAGCCCGGCCCGCCACGACCCCTGGGCCACGTCCCCGAGGGACCAGGCGCTGCGGTGCGCGGCCGACAGGCCCCAGTGCACCCCGGCGTCCACGGTCCACTCCCGGACCTGCTCGAGGTCCTCCTCGTCGAGGTCGAAGCGGCGGCGGACGGCGGCGGTGCCGGCCAGGTCGAGGACCTCGGTGGCCGTCAGCCGGCTCTGGGCCAGCACGAGCAGCCGGGCGGCCAGGGCGAGCAGCGGGTTGGTCTGCAGGGCCGAGCGGTCGGCGACCTGCACGCGCAGGCGGCCCCCGGGGTGGGAGTCGGTGGAGAAGACGGCCTGCACCAGCGGGGCGTACGTCTCCACGTCGGGGCACACGACGATCACGTCGCGCGGCTGCAGCGTCGGGTCGTCCTGCAGCAGGCCGAGGACGACCTCGCGCAGCACCTCCACCTGGCGGGCCCGGCCGTGGCAGGCGTGGACCTGCACCGAGCGGTCGGCCGGGTCCGGGTCCGGGGCCGGCGCGGGGACCTCGTCGGCGGCGAGCGCCGCCTGCAACCGCCCCAGCAGCGTGGGCCGTGGCGCGGGGGCGGGGTGGTGGACGTCGTGCAGGTCGGGCACCGCGTGGAGCAGCCGGGCCTGCAGCTCGCGCACGTCGCGGGCCAGGGACAGCAGCAGCGGGTGCCCCCCCGTGCCCCAGCCCTGCCCGGCGCGGCGCAGGCTCACCGGTGGCTGCGCCGCGGCCCACAGCGCGGGGCTGGGGTGCTGCAGGAACAGGTGGACCTCGCGGTGGGCGGCCAGCGCGGCCAGCACCCGCAGGCGGGACTCGGCCAGCCGCGTGAGGGCGACGACGGCGAACCGCTCCCCCAGCGGGGTCAGGGCCGGGTCGGTGCGCAGGGCGGCGCACACGTCGTCCAGCAGCTCGGCCGGGGCGGGCAGGCCGACGTGCTCGCGCACGGCCCGGAACGTCTCGGGCTGCCAGCGCAGGTCCGCCGGGACGTCGGACCCGCCGGCGGCCCAGTCGACCAGCAGCCCGGGGCGGGCGGCGCCGTAGCGGGCGAACAGGCCCGCCAGGCGGGTCGCGGCGGCCGTGCGGCGGACGCGGGGCACGTCCTCGCCGGGGACGGCGCGCAGGTGGTGGCGCAGGACCGCGAACTCCGGCCGCCCCGGGCCCGCCGGGCGCCCGTCGGCGGGGGCGATCTCGTCGAGGACCTCCAGCACGTCCCAGGTCAGGGCCTCCGGGGCCCAGCGCTCGACCGCGCCGGCGGCCGCGGGGTGCCGCCGGCCGACGACGTCGGCCACCACCGCGTCGAGCAGCCGGGCCGGGGAGGAGAAGTCCACGCGCGCGCAGATGCCGTCCTCGGCGCCGTCGGCGGCGCCGAGGTGGTGGGCCAGGCGCTGGGCGATCCAGCGTTCGGTGCCCCGGGCACCGACGGCGAGGACGTCGGGGGCGAAGGGGTCGGCGCCGGCGGCGGGGGTCCGCAGGACGTCGGCCAGGCCCGCGAGGAGGGCCGTCGCGCTCTGGGAACGGTGGACGTGGAGCACGGGACCTTCCTACCCGACCCCTCGGACACGGCCCTCGCGTGGTGTGCTGACCCGGTGCCGACCGCTCCCGCGCTGTCGATCCTGGACCGCTCGCGCACCCGTTCGGGCCAGGGGGACGCCGACGCGCTGCGGGCCACCCTCGCGCGGGCCCGGCGCGCCGAGGCCGCCGGGGTGCACGGGTTCTGGCTCGCCGAGCACCACGCGGTGCCGGGGGTCGTGGGCCCGGCCCCGACGGTCCTGCTGGCGGCCGTGGCGGCGGCCACGACCCGGCTGCGGGTGGGCACGGCCGGGGTGATGCTGCCCAACCACCGCCCGTTCGTGGTGGCCGAGCAGCTGGCCGTGCTGGCGGCGCTGCACCCCGGGCGCCTGGAGATCGGCGTGGGGCGCTCGCTCGGCTTCACCGCCCCGGTCCGCCGCGCCCTGGGCGCGCAGACGGGTGAGGACGCCGAGGAGCGGCTGGTCGAGCTGCTGGACTGGCTGCACGGGCGGGGTCCGGTGACCCTGCGCCCGCGGGTGCCGGCGCCGCCGGTGTGGCTGCTGGCCACGGGGGCCGGGCTGGCGACGGCAGCGCGGCTGGGTCTGCCCGTCGTGGTGGGCGGTCGCCTGCTGCGGGACGTGGAGCCGGTGCGGCGCTACCGCGACGAGCACCCCGGGGGCCGGGTGAGCCTGCTGCTGGACGTCGTCGTCGCCGACGACGAGGAGGCCGCGCGCCGGGAGCTGCTGCCGCAGGCGGTGGCGCTGGCCCGGGTCCGCAGCCGCGGGGAGTTCGGCCCGCTGCCCACCCCGCAGGAGGCGGCCGCGGCGGTCGGCTCGAGGGGGCTGACCGGCCGCGAGCGCGCCGACGTCGAGCGGTACCTGGGCGAGGCGGTCGCCGGGACCGCGCCGCAGGTGCGCCGGCGCCTGCAGGAGCTGCTGGAGCGCACCGGGGCCGAGGAGCTGCTCGTGGCGGCCACCCCGTACGACGAGGACGTCGAGGCGGCCAACGACGCCCGGCTGGCCGAGCTGGTGCCGGAGCTGACCACGCGGCTCAGAACCGCCGGCTGAGGGCACGTCGCCGGACCCGCTGCTCGATCCGGTCGAACTCCCGGCGCAGGGGCTGGGAGCAGAACTCCCCCAGCGTGACGCCCGCCGCGAGCGCGAGGGCGGTGCCGAAGGCGGTGACGAGCTGGGCCAGGCCCGCCGAGGTGCCACCGCCGACGATGCTGAAGATGGCCCGGTAGATCGCCAGACCGGGCAGCAGCGGGACGACCCCGCACACGGAGACGACCAGCCCCGGCACGCCCCAGCGCCAGGCCGTGCCCTCGGCCAGCAGGCCGACCAGCAGCGCCGCCAGGCCCGCGGCGGCGACCGGGCCGGCCCCCAGGAGGGAGGCGGTGCCCGCGGTGGCGGTGGCGGTGGCCCCGGCCAGGGCGGCCAGCAGGACCGCCCGCATCCCGGCGTACCCCGACACGGCCCAGGTGAAGGCGGCGACGGCACCGGCGACGACCTGGACGGGCAGCGGGTAGGGGGTCCCCTGCGAGAACGACAGGCTGAGGGTGATGCCGGCGCGCTGGCCGAGGTCGAGGACGGCGGCGATGCCCAGGACCAGGCCGATCGTCAGCAGGACCGTCTCGAAGGCCCGCGCCCCGGCGGTCACGTAGAAGCCGGAGATCGCGTCCTCGGCCGACCCCACGAGGGACAGCCCGGCCAGCAGCACGACGATCCCCGACCCCACGACGAGGGAGGGCGGGAGCGTGCCCACCCAGTCGGGCAGGTGGGGGCCGACGACGAGCAGGAGGAGGGCGAAGGCGGTGGCGATGGCGGCGCCGGCGAACTGCTGGAAGAAGGCGGGCAGGCCCCGGCGGTTCAGCGCGGCCAGCACGACCTGCAGGACGCACGTGACGAGGCCGGCGCAGACGGCGACGGCCCACGTCCCGCCGATGGCGACGGCGACCGCGGCGGCCAGCCCCACGGACCCGCCGGCGGAGATCCACGGGCGGTAGGGGCGGCGCTGGGACAGCAGCCGCTTGAGGCGGGTGTTGATCTCCTCGGCCGGCAGCCCGTCCCCGGCCTCGTGGGCCAGCTCGTACAGCGCCCCGAGCCGGGAGTAGTCGCTGGCCCGCACCTTCACCACGCGCGCGGAGGTCAGCGGGACGCGGTCGGCACCGGCCGTGGAGACGATGACGGCGGTGTAGTTGATGTCGACCTGCGTGTGCTTCAGCCCGGCACCGGCGGCGGCCCGCAGGGCCAGGGCGGTGACGTCGGCCGCCGAGGCCCCCGCCGACAGCAGGGCCTCGGCCATCCGCACGACGGCGTCGAGGGCTTCCAGCGCCTCGGGCCGGGTGAGCCCGCCGTCGTCGTACGGTTCGGGGGACGGGCTGTCCCCGGCCACGATCTCCGCCAACCGGCTCCGCCATCGAGCTGTCGGGAGTCCGGTGCGCAGAGCCACGCGGTGACGTTATCGAAGCCCTGCGTCAGCAGTTGAGGGTGAGGGTGTCCCGGTCCGGGACGGGCACGACGTCGCACCCGACGCCGGCGGTGCCGAGGTCGACCACGCTCCACCCGGACGTCCCCTCGAGCCGCAGGACGGCCGTGGCCGGGTCGAGCGCGGCGGGGTCGGTGGGCTCGAGGTCGGCGGCGGCCCACTCCCCCGCGACGCGGACACCGGTGACCGTGAAGGAGCCGGCGGGGACGGCGGCGGTGAGCGGGCTCGAGGTCACCGCCCGGGCGACGGCGGTGTCGGTCCCGGGGTCCTGCCCACCGTCCACGGCGCCGGCGGGCGAGCCGGCGCCGGCCAGGACGAGAGCGAGCGCGGGCGCGGTGAGGGCGGTCAGGGCGAGCGTGGTGCGGCGGTTCACGGTGTGACCTCCCGTGGGTCTGGCGGATCAGGTTGTCCGGGGAGTGGACGCAGCGCGGGCCCGGCCGGTTGCACCGCGGGCCCTCGCCCCCAGGACCCTCCGCAGAACCTCCTCACCCGGGGTCGACGAGGAGGTCGGCCCGGTGCGCGCTCGCGGCGACGACGGCCGCGTTGGCCCCGTCGCTGCCCAGCGCCCACGCGCGGGCCTGCTCGGGCGTCCTGCCGAACTCCTCGTGCCGGGCGACGAGCCGCTCGATCCGCAGCCGCTCGTCGGGGGCGACGTACCAGGTCTCGTCGAGCAGCCCCTCCAGCGCGGCCCACGGCCCCTCGCGCAGCAGGAGGTAGTTCCCCTCGGTGACGACGAGGGGAACCTCGCGCGGGACGGGCAGCGCGGAGCCGACGGGTTCGTCCAGGTCGCGGCGGAACTCCGGGGCGTGCACCACGTCCTCGGCACCGTCCTCGGCACCGTCCTCGGCCCCCGGGCGCAGCCGCCGCAGCAGCGCGACGTACCCGCTCGCGTCGAAGGTGTCCGGGGCGCCCTTGCGGTCGCGGCGGCCGAGCGCGTCGAGCACCCGGTTGGCGAGGTGGAACCCGTCCATGGGCACCAGGACGGCCCGCCGGGGCCCGAGGTCGGCCACGAGCCGCGCGGCGAGGGTGGACTTGCCCGCTCCGGGCGGGCCGGTCAGGCCCAGGACGCGCCGGGGACCCGTCGTCAGGGCGCGGGCCCGTTCCAGCAGGGCCTCGTACGGCGGCTGCGGGGCGGGGGCGCCCACGCTCAGAACACCGGGCCGGGTTCGGCGGCCGCTCCGGCGCCGGCGGCCTCGGCCTGCTCGGGGGCCACGACGGCCCCCGCCCACCGTTCGCAGGTCCAGCCCTGCTCGGGGGAACCGACGAGCTCGACGACGCCGGTGTTGCCCAAGCCGGTCGCGATGACGAACTCGGGCGTCACGTTGCGGACCCGGGCCCCGGCCCAGGCCCGGATGGCGGCGCCGTGGCTGACGAGGGCCAGGGCCTGGACCCCGCTCGCGCGGGCCGCGGCGAGGGCGTGGGCGACCGCGGCGTCGTAGCGGGCGAAGAAGGCGTGCCCGTCCTCGGCGCCGGGGGCGGCCGCGGACAGGTCCCCCTCCAGCCACGCGGCCAGGACGTCGAGGTAGCGCCGGACGGACCCCTCGTCGCCACGCATCTCCGCCTGCCCGGCCTCGATCTCGCGCAGGCCGTCGGTCACGGCGACGTCGAGGCCGAGGTGGGCGGCCAGCGGGGCCGCCGTCTGCTGGGTGCGCACGAGGGTCGAGGCCGTGAGCGCCCCGATGCCCAGCCCGCCCAGCGCGGGGACCAGGGCGGCGGCCTGCTCGCGCCCGAGGTCGTTCAGGTCGGCCCCGGGGGCGGCGGTGTCGAGCAGGTGCTCGACGTTGGAGCGGGTCTGGCCGTGACGGACGAGGAGGAGTCGCACGCCGCCACGATCCCAGAGACCGCTCAGAGCACGACGTCCAGGCGGCCGTGCGTGGAGCCGTTGAGCATGGTCATGAGGCGCAGCTGCACCTCCACCGGCACCGGCTCCTTGGCCGTGAACGTCAGCCGGCCGATCATGCGCCGCAGGTCCTCGGCCGTCAGGTCGCGGTGGTCGGAGACCATGCCGCTGGCGCGTTCGCGGTTGATCTCCCGGGCCAGGGAGGCCACGGGGGCCGAGCTGACGTCGAGGCCGCCGTCCTCGCCGGCCCCGTAGAGGTGGCCGAGCAGGGCGCGGTCGGACTGGGTCAGCTCGTCGAGCGGGTCCTCGTCGATCCACTCGGGTGTGATGCGGCGGACCGGGGTCACCGATTCCGTGCCGCTGAGGCCGTCCAGCCGGGAGGCGGTGCGGACCGCCGGGGCCGAGGTCACCGTTCCGAGTCGCATCGTCGTCTCCTGTCCTGTGTCCGGGATTGTTGCCCAGAGTGTTCTCTGTGTGACTCCCAGTGTCCGGCAGGATCGACCATGATCTGAGGACATGTCACCCGGACGGCCCAACGGCCGTCCGGGTGAGCTGCGTCGTCGCAGGTCAGGGGCTTGACGGGGCCCCTCGCCGGGATCCGTCGCCGGACCCCGGCGCGACACGGGCGTGGCGGCGCAGCAAGACCGTGCCGGCCCACGCCGTCCGTGTCGCCCGCACCCCTCACCTGCGGGGACCTCCTCGCTCGCCTCCCCTGGTCACCGACGGGAGGGCGGGAGGCACGAGAGCCCCGGATCCACGACGTGCCGGCTCCGGCCGGGAACCCCTCGGGACCCCGTCACGTCTGCCGCGACCACCGGCCCCGCTCGGGTCCGGGTACTCCGGAGCGGTACGTCACCGCTCCCCTGCTGGTGAACGACGTCGCCGCGGCCCGCCCGCAGAGCGATGATATGCGGGTGATCGGGGGCTAACCTCCGATCTGAGCCCAGACGGGCTCGACGTCCTCAGCGTGGAGGCACCCCATGAACGTTCTGGATCTTCGACTGACCCAGGGGTTGACGCCCTCTGGCCTGCCCTCGGTGCGCCTGGGCGAGCCGTGGCTGGACGCCTACCTGGACTTCCTCACCGCCCGCTGCCGGCCCAACAGCGTCCTGGCCGCCGGCTACGACCTGAAGGTCTTCTTCACCGTGATCGCGAAGGTGCCGGCGGAAGTCACCGCCGCTGACGTGCTCGGGTTCATCACCACCCAGCGGACAGGATCAGCAGACGTGGCC
>NZ_JBGFTU010000025.1:0-55743 GCF_041276425.1 Kineococcus halophytocola
ACGCCGACCGCTCGTCCCCGAGCTGATCGAAGAACCCGGCCAACGTCTCCTTGTCCCGCCCCGGCCCCGCCCACACCAACCGCTTGGTGTCGTGATCGACCACCACCGTAAGGTACTTGTGCCCGCGCTTGTAGGAGATCTCATCGACCCCGATCCGGCGCAGCCCGGCGAAGCGGTCCACCCCGGCCATCCCCGCCGCCGCGACCCGCTGCACAATCACCCCCACCGTGCGCCACGCGACCCGCATCAGCTGCGCCACAGCCGATCGGGAGGTGTGCACCGCCAACCACGCCACCTGCTCCTCGAAGGCGTACGTGTGCCCGGCGTCGTGGCGAGCCCACGGCACCGCCGCGACCACCACACCATGCTCACGACAGCGGACCCGCGGCGCGGGCGCTTGGACGAACGCGCGGATCGACCCCAGGTCCAGCGCCCGCCACCGCCGCTGCCCGCGGCCCTCATCGAAGCGGCGACACCGCCGCCGGCACCGCCCGCACCGGTCCTTGGCCCGCTTCGGGACCCGTGCCGAGACGACCAGGACGCCGGCTTCCTCATCGAGGTCGACGTCTTCGACGACGGCCTGCTTCAAGCCGAGCAGCTCAGCCCATATCCTGATCCCGCGCACGCCGTTCTCCCGTGGTAACGATCATGAACTCGACACTCAAGACCGTAGCCACCAGGACGGCGTGCGTCCTGCATCTCAGCTGTTCAGAGGCGTCGCAACAGCCGACCTGACCTCACACATGCGTCACAAGAGCCCGAAAAACTGCAGGACCTCGTTGTAGATCGCGGCGGACAGACCGCCGAGGAACGTGTAGGCCAGGACGATCACCCCGGCGACGACGATGGCCAGCCACGTCGGCCAGCCCAGCAGCGCGTTGACGACGATGGCCATCGCGTAGAGGTTCACCCCGGCCAGCAGGACCGAGGCGATGGCGAACAGCAGGCCCTGCAGCCGCTGGGTCTTGGCGTCGAAGCGGCGGCCGAGGAACTCCGGCACCGACCGGACCTTGGAGCCGTAGTAGAACGGCATCATCACCAGGGCGAGGAACACCATCGCCGGGATCGCGCCGATCCAGTAGTAGTGGAACGCCTGCTCGCCGAACTGCGCGCCGTTGGCGGCCTGGCCCAGCAGTTCGGTGGCGCCCAGGTTCGCCGAGACGAAGGCCAGCCCCGTCACCCACGCGGGCAGGCTGCGGCCCGAGAGCAGGAAGTCCAGGCTGGAGGAGACGCTGCGCCGGGCGATGAGGCCGATGCCCAGGACGATGAGGAAGTAGAACCCGACGAGCAGGTAGTCGACGAGGTGGGCGTCGATGCGCAGCGCGCCCGTGGTGGCGGAGGACATGGCGGAGGACACGGCGGCGGTCACGGCGGCGGTCACGCGTCCTCACCGTCCGCGGGGGCGGCGGGGTCGGCGCTCTCGGCCGGGTGCAGCGGGCGCAGCAGTGTCCAGCCGATGAAGAAGGCGGACAGCAGCAGCATGCCGATGCCGGTCCACAGGTTGAGGTTGACGCCCCCGGTCTTGGCGCGGTCGGCGTCGGTGAAGGAGACCAGGCCCCAGACGAGGCAGACGAGGCCGTAGACGGCGAACAGGCCGCCGATGACCGTGCGGATGTCGAACAGCACGTCGGCCGTGCGGCCGGACGCGGGGGTGTCGGGGTGTCGTGCTGACACGGGATCTCCAGGGACGAGCGACGGTTGTGGCCGCACAATCTTGCATGAGGCAACCACCTTCGGGAAACCCGGGGTCCCCGGACGGGGGAGGGGCCGGCCCCGCGCCTCAGCGCGCGGGGGCCGAGGCGACGGTGGAGCGCAGGCGCTGCACGAGCGCCACCAGGGCCGGCGGGGCGGCCGAGCTCGTCGTGTCGAACACCACGCCCAGCTCCCAGGCACCGGCGGACCCGCCCGCCCGCGCCACGGCGCCGGGCAGGTCCAGGCTCCGGCCGCCGTCGGGCCAGCGGAGGACGACGCGCGTGCCGACGCCCACCCTGCGGGTCGTCCCCGTGGCCACCCGGGCCCCGCCCAGCCCCAGGTCGAGCACGGTCGCCGGCTCCTCCTGACCCTCCACGCCCAGCACGACGGCCTGCCGGCAGGGGAAGCGGTCGACCCGGCGCCGCTCCATCGTGGCGGCCAGGTCACCCATCCCGCGGGCGCCCTCGACGGCCGCCGTCACCGACCCCCGCAGCGACACGAGCGCCTCCCGCTGGGTGTCGGCCACCGAGCGCAACCCCTCCGCGGCCGCGTCGATGCCGGCGATGCGCTCCTGCACGGCGCGCAGACCGGCCAGCACGGCCCGGGCGTCGGCCTGCACGGCCGCGACGGTCTGCGTGATCTCGTGCGTGGACCCGGCCGTGGTCGCCGCGAGGTCCTGCACCTCACCGGCCACGACCCGGAAGCCGTCCCCGGCCGCCCCGGCCCGGGCCGCCTCGATCGTCGCGTTGAGCGCCAGCAGCTTCGTCTGGCCCGCCACCTGCGCGATGACCGTGGCCATCGACCCCACCGACCGCAGCGAGCCCTCCAGCGCCGCGACGTCCCGGTCGGCCTGCGCGGCCAGGGCGAGGATCTCGCGGGTGGCCCCGGTCGCGGCGAGCGCCTTGTCGTCGATGACCGCCGTCGAGGCCTGCACGCCGGCGACCTGGTCCTCGACCTCGCCCAGGCGCGCGACGATGGCCGAGCTGGAGTCGTCGACGACCTCCTGCGCCCGCGCGCGGGACTGCCGCTCGGTGAACTGCACGTGGACGAAGGCGCCGCGGACCTGCTCCTGCAGGTGCTCGGCCGCGGCCGCCTCCGCCTGCGCCGCGGCCGCCGCCAGCTCCGCGTGCGCGGTGCGCAGGGCCGCCGCGGCGCGCTCGGCGCGCACCGCCGACCACGCCAGGGCGCACGTGCCGGGCAGCACCGCCAGGCCGGCGGCCAGGGCCAGTGCGCTCGACCAGCCGCCGTCGGTGAGGACGTGCGCGCCGGTGAGCACGGCCGCCGGGGCCAGCGCCAGGGACGCGCGGGTGAGCGGGCCGCGCCGGACCGCGACGGCCGGGACGGGGCGCGGGGCGGTGGGCGCGGGGGACGGCCGGTCCTGCGGGGTCACGCCGCCCCTCCCGCCGTCGGTCGCGCGGCCGGCGGTCACCGGTCGTCCCGGGAGTCATCGGCCGGCCCGGGCCCGGGGTTGAACGTCTCAGCCCCGGCGGTCCCGGCGGTCCCGGTGGTCCCGGTCGTCGTCGAGCAGGACGCGGCAGACGCGGTGCACCCTGTCCCGGCACGCGACCGGGCGGCCTCTCCCGGGGTCAGGGCACGCGGACGCCGGCGCCGCGCATCTTCTTCTTGGTGCGCTGCACCGACTCCTTGAACGCGCGCAGCACCTTGGTGCCGCGGCGGCGGTAGCCCAGCCGGTCCATCGCCGCGTCCAGGACGGCGGCGTCGGCGGCGGTGACCCCGAGGTCGGCGTACGCGAGGGCGACCGCGGCGTCGATCGTGGCGGGCGGGGTCTGGTCGATGTTCGGGTTCCCCCCGGCCAGGGCGGTGACGAAGTCGGAGACGGCCCGCTGGGCGTCCTCGGCGGCGCCCAGGCCCTTCGGGAAGGACTCCACGGGCACGGGGACGGCCGGGGCCGCGGCGGCCGGGGCCTGCTCGACCGCGGGGGCCAGCGCGCGGACCTCCTCGGCCAGGGAGCGGGCCACCGCGCGCGGGTCGGTGGACCAGTCCGCCACCCGCAGCAGCCGGTACGGCACCCCGGTGGCGCGGGCCCGGGCCGGGCGCACGACCTCGCGGTCCTGCACCCGCCAGGTCGCGAGCGCGTCCTCCAGGCCCAGCAGCAACCGGGCCCCGCCCTCGCGCAGCTCCAGCTCGGCGGCCCCGGGGGTCCCGGCGGGGACGACCTCGACGCCGGCAGCCGTCAGGGCCGAGGTCACGGCCTCGGCCACCGCCGAGGGCCGGACGGGCAGGGGCAAGGCGAGCACCGGCAGGACGGCGGCGGCCCGGGTCCAGGCCGAACCGTCCTCACCGCCCCCGGTCCCCAGCAGGACGAGCTGACCGGCCCGGTCAGCGAGCTCGGCCACGGCCGGGGCGGCGAGCCGGTGGGCGTCCTCGACGACGAGCACGTCGACGTCACCCGTCTGCTCACCCGCCTGCTCACCCGTCTGCTCACCCGGCTCCCGCCCCGCGACCTGCACCGGCCGGGCGCGCGCCCCGGACAGGGCCAGTTGCAGCTCCCGGACCGCGCGGGCCCGGCGCTGCTCGTCGAGCCGGCGGAAGTCCTCGGCGACGCGGGCGACGGGGGCGCCACCGGGGTCGGCGGCCTCCAGGGCCGCCCGCCAGTGCGTCCCGTCCACCAGCCGCGCCACGTCCGCCGGGCCCGACCCGGCGGGCACGGCGGCGGCGAGGTCGGCCAGCCCCTCGACCTCCACGGCCGCCCGGTCCTGCCGCCCCCGGACGGCGCGCGCGGCCCGGCGCACCTGCCCGGCGACGTCCCCGAGCCGGTCCAGCTCCGGGTCGGCCGGGACGTCCGGCACCACGTCGGCGACCGCGACCAGGCTGCGGCGCACCGGGTCCAGCAGGTCGGCGAGGTCCGCGCGCGAGGCGGCCGGGGCCGGGGCACCGCCGACGGTCGCGGCCCAGTCCCGCTGCAACGCCCCCAGCGCCTCGACGTCGCCGGGCCCGAAGGAGGCCCCGTCGTGGCGCAGCGCGGCGAGCCGCTTCAGCTCCCGGCGCCGCTCGCGCTCCTCGGCCGAGAGCAGGGACCGGGGCTGGCGGGCGAGCACGGCCGCCGTCTGGTCCAGGTCGGTGCGCAGGGCGGCCGGGACGTAGGTGCGCAGCGCGTCCTCGACGCGGGTCAGCACCGGCAGCCCCGCCGCCAGCTCCGAGACCGTCCGCGGCCGCCAGCCCGTCTCGGAGGCCAGCCGCGGCACGAGGGCCGCCAGCCGGTCCAGCCCGTCGGGGAGGCGGTCGAGGTCGTCGGCCGCGGCGGCCAGGCGCTCCTCGGGCACCCCCCGCAGCGGCTCCTCACCCACCGCGCGGGCCCGGTCCAGGAGCGCGGCGACACGGGCCCGGTCCTGGGCCGACCAGGTCGCGGCCACCGGCAGCAGCGGCGGGTGCAGGTGCTCGGCGCGCAGCGCGGCCAGCCCGGCCACCTGCTCCGAACGGCTCGCCCCGGCCCCGGCCCCGGCCCCGCCGGGGGTGAACCACGCGCGGTGCCGGGCGTCCAGGTCGCGCAGCAGGGTCAGCCAGCGGTTCGGGTCCGAGGCCGGCAGCCCCGCGCCGCGGCGGCTCGCGTCCTCGGCGACGTCGGCCAGCAGGTGGCCCAGGCCCAGCCGGGTCAGCTCGGCGCGGGCCCCCGCGGTCGCCGGACCCGGCACCAGCCGCACCGAGCGGCCCGCGGCGGCCAGCGCCGCCAGCAGCCCCACCAGCAGCACCTGCCCCTCCTCGGGCGCACCGTCGGGGGCACCGTGGGGGGCACCGTCGTGGGCGCCGGGACCCACGTCCACCAGGACCGGCCCCCCGGCCAGGGCCAGGTCGGCGACGAGCTGGTGGCGCGAGGTCGCCGCCTCCGGCAGCAGGGACACGCTCGCGGGGGGCGGGGGGAGCGGCACCGGCGCGGCCGCGGCGGGCGCTCCGCGCAGGACGGCCAGGAGGTCCCGGTGGTCAGCGCCGGCGGGGTCCAGGGGTGCGGTGCTCACCCGGCGACGCTACCGGGTGCCCCGGGCCGGGACCGGTCGGCCGCCGCGCGGGAACGGCTCTCAGGCCGCCCGCAGGTACCGCAGCACCGCGCTCACCCGGCGGTCCGCCTCGTCGCTGGGGGCCAGGTCCAGCTTGGCGAAGATGCTGCGCACGTGCTTGTGCACGGCACCGTCGCTGACCACGAGCCGGGCCGCGATCGCGGAGTTGCCCAGCCCCTCGGCCATGAGGCCCAGCACCTCGCGCTCGCGGGCCGACAGCCGCTCCAGGCCCGCGTCGGTCCCGGTGCGGGTCAGGAGCTGGGCGACGACCTCGGGGTCCACGGCCGTGCCGCCGCCGGCGACGCGGTGCAGCGCCTCCAGGAACTCCTCCACGCGCCCCACGCGCTCCTTCAGCAGGTACCCCACGCCGCGGGCGCCCCCGGCCAGCAGGTCGGTGGCGAACGCCTGCTCGACGTGGGCCGACAGGACGAGGACGGCCAGGCCGGGGTGGGTGCGCCGGGCCCGCACGGCGGCGCGGATCCCCTCGTCGGTGTGGGTGGGGGGCATCCGCACGTCCACGACCGCCACGTCGGGCCGGTGCTCGTCGACGGCGGTGAGCAGTCCGTCCGTGTCGACCGCCGTCGCCACCACGTCCAGGCCCTCCGCGGCCAGCAGCAGGGCCAGGCCCTCGCGCAGCAGGGCGTCGTCCTCCCCGATCACGATCCGCACGGCAACCGCACCTCCACCCTCGTCGGCCCGCCCGGCGGGCTGGTCACCTCCAGCGTCCCGTCCAGGGCCTCGACCCGGCGCCGCACCCCCGCCAGCCCCGTCCCGGCCCCCGGCTCGGCGCCGCCGCGGCCGTCGTCGTCCACCGCGACGTGCAGCACGCCGGCCCGCCGGTGCAGCGACACCGACGCGGCCCGCGCCCGCGCGTGCCGGGACACGTTGGTCAGGGCCTCGGCGACGACGAAGTAGGCCGTGGCCTCCACCGACGCGGGGCAGCGGGGCTCGACGGCGACCTCGACGCGGCAGGGCACCGGGCAGTCGGCGGCCAGCCCCGTCACGGCGGCGGCCAGGCCGCGCTCCAGCACCGGCGGCAGGACCGAGCGCACCACCGCGCGCAGGTCGGCCAGGGCCTCCTCGATGGCGGTCTGGGCCCGGGCCAGCAGGTCGTCGACCCCCGCGGGGTTCCGGGCCAGGGCCCGTCGCGCCGCCCCGAGCAGGACGTTCACGCCGACGAGGCGGTTCTGGGTGCCGTCGTGCAGGGACCGTTCGATGCGCCGCAGTTCCGCGGCGTGGGCGTCCAGCGCCGCCGCGCGGGTCGCGGTGAGCTCGGCGACCCGCAGCGACAGGTCGACGTCGGCCGGCGGGTGCAGCAGGGCCCGGCTGAGCCCGGACTGGGCGCGGGCCAGGACGGGCAGCCCGGCCAGGGACAGCAGCGCCCACCCCGCGCCCAGGCCGGCGACGGCCAGCGCGTCCGGCCAGGTCCGGACGGTCCACCACCACGGCGAGGCGTCCGCACCGGCGGGGACCAGCCACCACCACAGCGGGAACGACAGGTCGCGCACCGCGTAGACGGGCAGCAGCGTGCCCAGCAGCCCCAGCGCCAGGCCCGCGGTGGCGTGCGGCAGCACCCACCGCAGGTCCCTGCGCCACAACCGGTCCGTCACCGCCGCCCGCAGCCGGTCCGGTCCCGGGCCCAGGGTGGGGGACCCGGTGCGGGCCCGTTCGACCTCGGCCAGCCGGCGGACCTCGCGCACCGCGGACGGCGCCAGCAGCACCCCGGCCCCCACGGGCAGCAGGGCCAGCACGACGATCAGCCAGGCCGTCAGCAGGGCCGCCGTGAGCGCGGTGCCCAACCCCCGCCCGAGGTCCAGGAACCCCGCCCGCGCGCGGGTGAGCACCACCCGCACCGGTCCCGCGCCCACCGCCGCCGTCGTCATCGCGCCGACCGTACCGACGCCCGGGCCGGTGCCGGTGCGGCCGGCGCCCGCGGGGGGGAACCACCTGCGGGGAACCTCGACCTGCGGGGAACCCCGACCCGCGGCACGCTGCCGGGGTGTCGACGAACCCGGCTCCCGTGACCGACCAGGACCTCACCGCGCTGCAGGCGCCACCGTCGTCGCGGGGGGTGGCCGTCGTGACGGGCGGCTCGGCCGGGCTGGGCCGGGCGCTCGTGCGCACCCTGGCCGAGCGCGGGTGGGACGTGGCCGTCCTGGCCCGCGGCCGCGACGGCCTGGCCGGGGCGGTGCGCGACGTCGCGGCCACCGGCCGGCGCGCGGTGGGGGTCGTCTGCGACGTCTCCGAGCACGAGCAGGTCGAGACCGCCGCCGACCGCGTCGAGGAACTCCTCGGCCCGGTCGAGGTGTGGGTCAACGACGCCATGACGAGCGTGTTCGCCCCGTTCCTCACCACGGCCCCGGAGGACTTCGAACGGGCCACCCGCGTGACCTACCTGGGTTTCGTCAACGGGACCCGGGCCGCGTTGCGCCGCATGGTCCCCCGCGACCGGGGGCAGGTCGTGCAGATCGGTTCCGCGCTGGCCTTCCGGGGGATCCCGTTGCAGGCGGCCTACTGCGGGTCCAAGCACGCGGTGGTGGGTTTCACCGAGAGCGTCGTCACCGAGCTCCTGCACCAGGGCAGTTCCGTGCACGTCTCGATGGTCCACATGCCGGGGATGAACACGACGCAGTTCGGGTGGGTGCGCACGACGCTGCCCAAGCACCCCCAGCCCGTGGCCCCCATCTACCAGCCCGAGGCCTGCGCCGCCGTCGTCGCCTCGGTCGTGGACCGGCCGCGGCGCACCACCTGGGTCGGGGAGTCCACGATCGGGACGATCCTGGGCAACCGGACCGTCGCCCCCCTGCTGGACCGCTACCTGGCGCGGTCGGGGATCTCCGGGCAGCAGACCGACCAGGACGCCTCGACGATGGTCGGGGAGAACCTGTGGGAGGCGGTGCCCGGTGACCACGGGGCCCACGGGGAGTTCGACGACCGCTCGTGGCGGTCCAGCCCGCAGATCTGGGCGCTCCTGCACCGCCGGGCGCTCACGGGGGTGGCCGTGGGGGCCGCCGCGCTCACCGCCGGCCTCCTGGCGCGCGGGACCCGCCGGTGACGTCCCCGGCCCTGGCCCGCGCGGTGTGGGGGACCGCGCTGGTGACGGTCCCGCGCCCCCTGCTGCGCCGCCTGGACCCGGCGGGGGCCGACGACCGCGCCGTCGCGGTGGCCCGCGTGCTCGGCGTGCGCCACCTCGTGCAGGCCGCGCTCACCGGTGCCCTCCCGTGCCGCCCGGTCCTGCTGGCCGGGGCCGTCGCCGACGCCGCGCACGGCGCCTCGATGCTCGCCCTCGCGGGCTGGGACCCCGGCCGCCGCCGGGTGGCCCTGGTGGACGCGGCCCTCGCCCTCGGCTGGGGCGCGGCGTCCTGGGCCGGCGCGGGGCGGGTCCGGTGAGCCGCCCGGTGAGCCACCCGGTGAGCAGCGCCCCGGAGGACGCCCGTCCCGGTCCGATGGCCCACACCCTGCGCGAGTACGCGCTGCTGGCCGACGGGGAGCGGGGGGCGCTCGTCGGGCCGCAGGGCGACGTCGCGTGGATGTGCGCGCCGCGGTTCGAGGACCCGGCCGTGTTCTCGGCCCTGCTGGGAGGCCGCAGCCGCTACCGGATCGCACCGGCCGCGCGCTGCGTGTGGGGCGGGAACTACGAACCGGGGACCCTCGTCTGGCGCAACCGGTGGGTCACCGACGACGGGGCCGTCGTGCAGTGCCGCGACGCCCTGGCGCTGCCCGCCGACCCCGGGCGGGTCGTGCTCCTGCGCCGGATCGGTGTGCTGCGCGGCCGGGCCCGCCTCGTCGTCGACCTCGACCCGCGGGCCGGGTTCGACCGCGACGGCGTGCGCGCCGAGCACCGGGCCGAGGACGGGACGTGGACCATGCGGACCGGTGACCTGGGCGTCCGCTGGACGGGGGCGCCGCAGGCGGTCCGCAGCACCCACCACGGCGGGCTGTGCACCACCGTGGAGCTGGAGGCCGGGCAGGAGCACGACCTCGTGCTGGAGGTCGGACCGGGCGATCCGCGCGGGTGGGCCCCGGCGGTGCCCGCCCAGGTGCGCTGGCAGGAGACCGAGGTCGAGTGGGCCGGTCGCGTCCCGCGGCTGCAGGACGCCTGGTCCCCGTCGCAGGCCCGGCACAGCCTGGCCGTCCTGCACGGCCTGACCAGCGCGGCGGGGGCGATGGTCGCCGCGGCCACGACGTCCCTGCCCGAACGCTTCGACGGGCACGAGGACTACGACTACCGCTACGCGTGGGTGCGCGACCAGTGCTACGCCGGCCTCGCCGCCTACACCGCCGGCGACGACCGGCTGGGCGACAGCGCCACCCGGTTCCTCACGGCGCGGCTCCTGCAGGACGGCGCGCGCCTGGCCCCGGCCTACACCGCCGACGGCGACCCCGTGCCCGGGCCCGGGCGCGTGCACCTGCCCGGGTACCCCGGCGCCGACGCCGGCACGGGCAACCAGGTCCGCACGCAGTTCCAGCTCGACGCCTTCGGCGAGGCGCTGCAGGTGTTCGCGGCCGCCGCCCGCCGCGACCGGCTCGACGAGGAGGGCGAGCGCGCGGCCCGCGCCGCCGTCGACGCGATCGCCCAGCGCTGGCGGGAACCGGACGCGGGGGTCTGGGAGCTGCAGGAGCGGCAGTGGACGCACAGCAAGCTCGCCGCCGTGGCGGGCCTGCGGGCCTGGGCGGCGGCCACCCGGGCCGCTTCCCCGGCCCGGCACCGGGACAGCTCGGTCCTCGTGCTGGCCGACCAGGTGCTCGCCGAGGCGACGCGCACCGGCCTGCACCCCAGCGGCCGCTGGCAGCGGGCCGCCGACGACGAGCGGGTCGACGCCGCACTGCTGCTGGCGGGGTTGCGCGGTGCGGTGCCCCTGGAGGACCCGCGCACGCTGGACACGCTGGCGGCCGTGCAGTCCGAGCTCAGCCTGGACGGCTACGTCTTCCGGTACCGCCACGACGCCCGGCCGCTGCCGGAGGCCGAGGGGGCCTTCCTGCTGTGCTCGTACTGGACGGCGATGACCGAGGCCCAGCTCGGGCAACCGGTCCGGGCCGTGTCGCGGCTGGAGAAGGCGCTCGCCGCGGCCGGGCCGCCGCAGTTGTTCAGCGAGGAGTTCGACCCCGAGCAGCACCAGCTGCGCGGGAACCTGCCCCAGGGGTTCGTGCACGCCCTCGCCCTGGAGGCGTGCGTGCGGGTGCCGGACCTGCTGGCGGGGCGACCGGCCCGGTGACCGGCCGCCCCCGGCGGGTCAGGGGCAGGCGGTCAGCAGCGACTCGGGGGTGACCGAGGTCAGGCCGCCCAGGACCACCTCCGCGGAGATGTTCGTGTTGGCCAGGACGTACTCGTTGACCGAGGCCGGCGAGCACTCCTTGGGCAGCAGCAGCACCGGCGCCCCGTTGACGGCGGCGGCCGGGACCCCGGCGAGGGCGTCGGGGAAGTCGTCGCCGGTGGCGATGAAGACGGTGCCGGCGTCGGGGAAGACCGCGGTCGCGACGGCGGCGGAGGTGTCGTAGCGGTCGGCGCCGGCGACGCGGGTGGACTGCGCCGGGTCGCCCGTGCGGCCGGCGACGACCGCGGCGACCTGGTCGCTCACCGACACCGGGCTGCCCACGACGAGGCTGGAGGCGAAGGTGTGCTCGGACATCCACTGCGCCACGGGGGCCGGGACCGCGGTCGGTTCGGTGATCATCACCGGTACCCCGGCCGAGGCGGCGGCCGCACCCCCGGACAGGGCGTCGGGGAAGGTGTCGCCGCGCGTGACGACCACGCCCTCGGGGGTGGGGAAGAACCGCTCGGCGACGTCGACGGCCGTCTCGTAGCGGGTGGCGCCGGCGATGCGCGTGACCGTCGCCCCCGTCGCGGCGGTGCCGATCGCGCTCAGCACCGCGTCCGAGACGCGGTCGGTGCCCCCGACGACGTAGACGGCCGCGGGCTTCAGGCGGGCCAGCTCGGCGGCCGTGGCCTCCGGCAGGTCCCCGGCGCGGGTCAGCAGCAGCGGGGCGTCCAGGGAGGCGGCCGCGGGCCCGGCGGTCAGCGCGTCGGCCGGGGCCTCACCGCTGGTGATGAACACCGCCGACCCCTGCGAGGGCTGGAACGACCCCTGCGCGACGACGGCGGCCGTCTCGTAGCGGTCGGCTCCGGCCGCGCGGACGAGACCGACGTAGGGGAAGGGCGTGCCGACCTTCGGCACCGGGGTGGCGGCCTGCGCGGCCCCGGCACCCACGGTCGACAGCAGGGCGGTGGCGGCGAGGGCCGACAGGGTCGAGCGTCGGGTGAAGCGCATCGTGGATCCTCTGGTCGCAGGTGACGGGGGCGTCCTCGCCGCCGCGGTCGTGAAACTAGGACATGGTTGCCCCCGGCGCCTTCCAGGCCGCCGAACTCACCCGGTCGGCGCACACCGGCCACCCCGGCGCACGCCCGCCCTCACGCGCCGGGGTGCTCACCGGGCGTGCCCGCGACGTCGTCCCAGCGGGGCAGCTGCACCCGGGGCTGCAGCCCCTGGCGGGCGCGGCCGACGGCCCAGCGCGCCGCCCGCAGCGCACGCCGCCCGCTCACGGCGTCCCCGGTCCCGCCGTCGTCGGCCAGCGCGCGGGCGGTGAGGTGCTCGACGACCTGCTGGTCGGTCGCGTCGCGCAGGAGCAGGGTGCGGGCGCCGGTGGACCACACGGCGAGGTTCCCGTCCGGCTGCACGAGGACCACGCGGTGGTCGACGTCCCAGCCGGGCCTGCGACCCGCCGCCCGCCTCACCGCCCCGCCCGCCCCGCCCGCTGCCCGCGTCCTCACCGCTCCGGTCCGGTCCTCCACCCGGGCATGGTCCTCGGGGCGCGGTGCCGCGCGCCCCCTCCTTCGGCAGGGGTGTCACGCGGAGGGGTCACGCGGAGGGGTCACGCGGAGGGGTCACGCCCCGTCGGCGAGACCGGCGCGCACGGCCAGCACGGCGGCCTGCACCCGGTTGCTGACGCCCAGCTTGGCCAGGACCGTCCCGACGTGCTCCTTGACCGTGGGCACCGAGACGAACAGCCGCCGGGCGATCTCGGCGTTCGGGGCGCCCTCGGTGAGCAGGACGAGGACCTCGTGCTCGCGCGGGCTCAACCGGCGCAGGGCCTGGCGCGCCGGGGCCGACCCGCGCGAGCGCACGAACCCCGCCACGACCGCCGCGGTGACCCCGGGGGACAGGACCCCCGCCCCCCGCGCCAGCTCCCGCACGTGCCGCACGAGCAGGTCGGGGTCGGTGTCCTTGAGCAGGTAGCCGTCGGCGCCGGCGGCCAGCGCCGCGGCGACCTGGTCGTCGGCGTGGAACGTCGTCAGCACCGCCACCGCGGGGCGGCGCGGCAGCCGCGACAGGCCCGCCAGCACCGTCAGGCCGTCGACGTCGGGCATCCGCAGGTCCAGCAGCACCACGTCGACCCGGTGGCGGTGCACGGCCTCCAGCGCGCCCCCGCCCCCGACGGCGGCCACGACGTGCAGGTCGGGGGCCGCGGACAGGACGGCCGTCAGGCCCGAGCGGACGAGGGGCTCGTCGTCGACGACGAGGACGCGCACACCGGGCTCGGACGGGGCCTCGGGTGGGGTGGTGGACCGGGTGCCGCGGGTCTCCTCCACGCGGTCAGCATCGCAGGCGGCCGTCCGGCGGCCGCGCCCACCGCGCTCGCAGGTGCCCCCAGCAGGATTCGAACCTGCGACACACGGTTTAGGAAACCGATGCTCTATCCCCTGAGCTATGGGGGCCCGTGGGCAGCGTACCGGCCCGGCGGGGGCGGCCCGCACCGGCGGCCCGCGCGGCGTCCGACATCGCCGAACTACGACACGCTGTCGTCGCGGAATCGCTGCGCTGCAGGCGAACGGGGCGGGGGTGCGGTCGGGAGGGGGCCGTCCGGGTGCCTACACTCAAGCCGTACAGAACACCGACCGATGGCCTTCTCGGGTGTCGGACTCACGTCGACGGGGACGCCGGCACCCGGCAGTCGCCGCCACTCGAGGAGAACTCCCGCATGTCCGTCACCACCGCCCGCCCGGCCGGCCAGGCCCGGGTCCCCGCCGCGCGTCCCGCCCCCCGTCGAGCCCCGCGGGAGCAGGCCGCCGTGGCGGCCCTGCACACCGCGCTCGTGGAGTCCGGCTGCATCCTCGTGGCCACGGAGGTCTCCGAGGGCGGGTGCACCGTCTCCTTCTACGACGCCCGCTCCCTGGGGCGCGCCGTGGACGTCATCGCCTCCGCCGCCACGCGCGCCGGTGACCCGGCCCTGGCCGCCCGCGCCCGCCAGCAGGGCGGGGACGCCTGGAAGGTCACCGCCCAGCCGCAGACGTGGGCCGGCGCCGAGGGCGACCCCGACGCCTGCGCGAACCGCTCGGCCACGAGCTGGCGCCTGCAGGTCCCGGCCGCCGACGTCGTCCCCACCGCCGCCGCGCTGCTGTCCTGAGCCCGGGGCCTCAGACCTCGATCTCGGCGAGCACGCCGGGCACCTGGCCCGGCAGCTCGCGGGCCAGGAACCCCAGCCGTCCCACGGTGCTGGCGAGGCGGTCACCGGCGCGGCCGTGCAGGTACACGCCCCACACGGCGGCCTGGGTCGGGTCTGCGCCGCGCGCGCACAGACCGGTGACGATCCCGGCCAGGACGTCCCCGGAACCGGAGACCCCCAGCCCGGCCCCGCCGGAGGCGTCCCGCCAGCACCGGCCGTCGGGGGCCGCCACCCACGACTCCCCGCCGCCGGCCGCCACCGTGCACCGGCTGCGGCGGGCCAGCTCGCGCGCCGCCGACCCCACGTCCTGCCCGATCTCCTCGGGGTCGGCGTCCAGCACGATCGCCAGCTCGGACAGGTTCGGCGTCAGCACGGCCCGGCCCTGCAGGTGGTGCAGGAACGTCACGTCGGCCGTGACCGGGGCCAGGCCCAGGGCGTCGAGCACCACCGTGGTGTCCAGCCGCGGCACGACGGCCTCCAGCAGCGAGCGCACGTCCTGCTCGCCGACCGCGCCCACGCCCAGCAGCGCCGCGTGCGCCCCGCCGACCAGGTCCACCAGCTCCTCGTCGTCGGCGCAGACCGGGTCGATCCCCCCGCCGGGGGTCTGCGGCAGCCCCAGCACCAGCGCCTCCGGCAGCGCCACCCCCAGGGCGGTGGCCGTGCCGGCCGTCGTCGCGACCTGCAGCTTGCCCGCCCCCGAGCGCAGCGCGGACTCCGCGGCCAGCAGCACGGCCCCCGGCGTCCGGACGCTGCCGCCCACGACGACCGTGCGGCCCCGGGACTCCTTGCCGGTCCCCGGTGGGGGCAGCGGCCACTCGCGCAGGACGGCGGAGGTGACGGTGACCGCGTCCCGCGGACCGTCCTGGGCGGGGTCGTGGTCGGGGCGGTCGGGCCGGGTGTCGTCGGATCTCACGTGCAGCCCCTACCCGCGCGCCTGCACGTCACGCGGTTCGTCGTCCACGGCGTCGTCGGTGACCTCCACGTCGCGCACCGCGGTGGTGTCGCCGGCGCGGTCGAGCGCGAGGTGGCCGCCGTCGGCGCGGTAGGCCGTCACCGAGCAGTTGGCCAGCGGCTGCTCGGCGTCCAGCCGCAGCACCGACTCCTCGTCGAGGTCCTCCAGGACGAGCCGGAAGTTCATCACCACCGCCTGGTGGGACACCAGCAGCACCTGCCGGCCGGCGTGCTCCTCGCGCACGCTCGCCAGCAGGCTCCGCACGCGCAGGGCGACGTCGCACCAGCTCTCACCGCCCGGCGGGCGGTAGTAGAACTTCCCGATCCGGCGCCGCCGCTCGGCCTCCTCGGGGAAGCGGGCGCGCACCCCGCGCCCGGTCAGCCCGTCCCACCAGCCCAGGTCGCGCTCGCGCAGCCGCTCGTCGGTGCGCAGCCGCACATCGTGCCCGGCGGCCTGCAGCTCCCGCGCGACCGCGCGCGCCGTGTCGTGGGCGCGCAGGTACGGGGAGGCGAGCAGCACGTCCGGGACGGGGGGCGCGGCCGGGTCCCGGGTCAACCAGCGCGCGACGGCCGAGGCCTGCGCCCGGCCCAGCGGGGACAGCGGCACGTCGGCGTCGCGTTCCTCGACGTCGACCACCTCCGCGTGCGTCGTGCGGGCGTGGGCGTCGGCGAGGTTGCCCGTCGACTGCCCGTGCCGGACGAGGACCAGACCGGTGGGCTGGGGGAGGGCGGCGTTCACCCCACCACCCCTACCGCGTCCTGCGCCTGTGCGCCCGCCGGGAACGATCTGGGCGCCGGGAGCGTGGGACGGGGAGGGTGACCCGGTGGGACCGGGATGACAAGGTGTGTGCGGACCGACCGGTGATCCGCACCGGCGCCGGTGAGCGGGGGTGGGGCAGCTGAGAGGGGTGGGGAGCGCCTGGCGCCGGCTCTGGACCCGCACGACGCTGCAGCGGCGCGTCTCGGTCATGGGCATCTCGTTCCTGGCCATCGTGCTCGTCCTGACCGTCGTGCTCATCGCCAGCCGGCCCTGGTCGACCTCCTCGCCCGCGACGCAGCGGCCCGAACGGACCGGCTCGCAGCTGACCGAGCAGATCGACGAGTTCGGCCGGGCCGTGGTCCAGGCCCAGTCCACCCACCAGCTCTACGTCACCGCCTCCACCGTCGAGCGGCTGCAGCGGGAGCAGCGGGCCCGCGCCGCGGCGATGGAGCGGTACGAGCAGGTCCGGCGACCGCTCGTGACGGCGGTCGGCCGGCCCGGGCTGGACGAGGAGGTCCGCCAGCGGCTGACCCGGGTCCTGGACGACGCCGCCTACTGGCGCAGCGTCACCGACCGGCAGGCGGACTTCAAGGCCGACCTCGACCAGGTCGGGCTCAGCGACTCGATCCTCGACGACCCCTCGGCGCAGGCCTTCCTGGCCGTCTACCTGGACCTGGGGCCCCTCAACGAACGGCTCCGCGAGATCGACGACCGGACGCGGGGCGCCCTGGTGGACCAGCGCGACCGGTTCCGCTACGTCCAGCTCGTCGTCGCCGGCATCGCCCTGCTCCTGGTCCCCGCCGTGCTGCACCTGGTCCGCCGGTGGGTCCTGCGCCCGCTGGGGTCGCTGTCCGAGCAGCTCCTGCGGGTGGGGGGCGGGGACCTGCAGACCCCGGTCTCGCTGCCCGGACCCCCCGAGCTGGCGGCGGTCGCGGCCTCGGCCGAGACGATGCGCCGGCGCATCCTGGACGAGCTGGCCGACGCCGTCTCGGCCCGGGAGGCCCTGAAGCAGGGCCAGCCCCTGGTGGCCGAGGTGCGCGACCAGCTCACCGCCCACGACCTGCCCGTCGTGCCGGGCTGGTCCTCGGCGGCGGCGCTGCGTCCGGCCGAGGGCCTGCTGGCGGGGGACTGGTACGACGTCCTGCCCCTGGCCGACGGACGGTTCGCCGTCGTGGTGGCCGACGTGTCCGGGCACGGCGCGCGGGCGGGGATCGTCGCCATCCAGCTCAAGCGGCTGTTGGAGGCGGCCCTGAACCTGGCGCCCGAACCGGACCTGGCCCTGGCGATGGCGGCCCGCGTCTTCGCCGACGAGGCCGAGCGGTTCGCCAGCTGCGTCGTCGTGGTCGTCGACCCCGACTCCGGCACCGTCTCCTACGCCAACGCGGGGCACCCGGCGCCGGTGGTGCTGCGCGCGGGCGAGGAGGACGGGAGCGTGCGCGTGGTCGGGGAGCTGGAGGCCACCGGGCCGCTGCTGTCCTGGCTGCACCTCGACGTCCCCGGCAGCTGGCACACCGCCACGACCTCGCTGGCGCCGGGGTCGGTGCTCGTCGTCTACACCGACGGGCTCACCGAGGCCCGGCCGACGGGCAGCACCGACGAGCTGGGCATCGAGGGCGTCCTGCAGGCCCTGGGGGGCCTGCCGGAGCTGACGCCGCAGGCCCTCGTGGACGAGGCCCTCGACGTCGCGCGGCGCTTCAGCGGCGGCCGCGCCCGCGACGACGTCACCCTCGTGGCCCTGTCGCGGGGGACCGCCACCGTGCCCTCGGCGCCGGTGGCCGCCGACGGCGCGCAGGACCCGGGCGCCTGACCCGATCCACGGCGCACGACGCCTAACCTTGACCGCGTGACGTCTTCTGCCGCCCCCGGTCCCGACTCCACGCGTCGGCGCTGGTGGGCGGAGGCGGAAGCCCTCGGCGGCACCTCGGCCCTGCTCGACTGCCCCGTGGGGACCGACGCCGTGCTCGACCTGACCACCGCGCACCCCTCCGGCCTGGCCCAGCTCCTGGCCGGTGGGCCCGCGCCCCTGAGCAGCCTCGTGCGCGAGGCCGGGGCCTTCGCCGAGGCCCGCCGCCGGGCCCGCACCACCCACCGCCTCGCCGGGGTGCTGCTGGCCCAGCGCGGCACCCGCTCGCTGGCGGTCGCCGTCGGCACCGCCGGCTGGTCGCTGGCCGAGGAGGCCGACGCCGCCACCCTCGCCGAGGGGGACGCGCCCCCGGCCCTGCGCCCGCCGCGGCGCACCCCCGTGCTGCTGCGCCGCTGCACCCTGACCCCGGCGACCGAGGCCCTGGACGACTTCGTCGTCCAGCTCGCCCCCGAGGTGATCGTCAACCCCGTCCTGGTCCGGGTGGCGCGCGCCGAGCTCGGCGTCGACCTCGACACCCGCCGCATCGCGATCGCCGTGGGCGCGCACTGGGGCTTCGACCCCAACCCCGCCATGGACGAGCTGCGCCGGCAGCTGACCGGCACCCGGGGGCTGCGGGTCGACCGCCGCCTGCTGCTGACGACGTTCGCCGACCCGGGGGCGGACCTGCTGGCCGACCTGCGCCGGCGCGGTGCCCTGGTGCGCGAGCACCGCGTCGTCGCCGCCATCGCCGCGCACCGGCCCGTGGACCCCCCGCCGGCCCCGCCCGCCCCCGCGGCCCCGGCCGGGGAGCGGGCCGGGGAGCAGGGCCCCGCCGCGCCCGAGCCCGTCGACGGCCTCACCCTCGACCCCGCCCAGCGCCACGTCGTGCAGACCGTGCTGGCCGGGCAGGACGTCCGCCTGCACGCCCCCACCGGGACGGGCGCCACGCAGGTCGCCGCCGCCGTCATCGCCGCCGAGGTCGCCGCGGGGCGCCGGGTGCTGCTGGTGGCCGACTCCGCCGCCGACCGGCGCGCCGTCGACGAGCGGCTGCGCGACCACGGTCTGGGCCGGCTGCTGCTGCACCTGGTCGCCGACCTGGACGCCAGCGCCGACGACGCCTCCGTGCAGCTGGACGCGGCCCGCCGCGAGGTCCACGCCCGGGTCCAGGCCGCCGCGGCGACGTCCGGGACGGCCCCCGAACCCGACGTGGCCGGCCCCGCGAGCGCCCTGGAGGACCACGCGCGGGCCCTGCACCGCCCCCGCGACCCCTGGGGCGTCAGCGCCGCCGAGGCCATGACGGCCCTGCTGGAGCTGGCCGAACGACCCGAGCCGCCGACGACCAGCCGGCGGCTGCGGGGCCAGGACCTGTCCTCCTGCCTGCGCGCCGACGTCCCCGGCTGGGCGCAGCGCCTCGTCGAGGCCGTCGAGCTGGGCGCCTTCGACGTCGGCCCCGGCACGACACCGTGGGCCGGGGCGCGCCTGCGCACCCCGCAGGCCGCCGAGCAGGCCCTGGCCCGGGTCGAGGACCTCATCGGCCAGCGGCTGCCGGCCCTGCGGGCCCTGCTCGCGACCGTCTGCGACGCAGCGGGTCTGCGGGGCGCGGCCTCGGTCGCCGAGGCGGCCGACCGCACCGGGCTGCTCGAGGGGGTCCGCACCACCACCGGGCGCTTCGGCGCGGACGTCTTCGGCCAGTCCCTCGGCGACGTGGCCGCCGCGACGGCCAGCCCGCAGTGGCGGCGCGAGCACGAGGTGCGCCAGGGCTGGGTGCGCCGGTGGCGGCTGCGGCGCGAGGCCCGCGCCCTCCTGCGGCCGGACGTGTCCGCCGGGGACTGGGCGACCCTGCACGAGTGGCTGCAGCAGGCGCGCTCGCAGCGGCTGCGCTGGCAGCGCGTCTCGGTGCGCGACAACGCCCCCGTCGTGCCCGACGACCTCGACGCGCTGTGCGCCGCGGTGGCCGGCGTGCAGCGGGAGCTGGAGGACCTGGAGCAGGTGCTGCCGGAGCGGTCCTGGACGGACCTGGGCGCGCGGTCCCTGCAGGACGTGCAGCTGCCGGAGCTGTCCGCGTTGCTGCGCGCGCTGGCCGCCGACGCCGCCGCCCTCGGCCCGCTGCCGCGCCGCACCGTCCTGCTGGAGGAGCTGCACGGCGCCGGGTGGGGCGGGCTGCTGGAGGACCTGGGGGCGCGCTGGGACGGCCCGGGCAGCCTGGACCTGACCGCCGAGGTCGACCGCGCCTGGTGGGCCGGGGTCCTGGACGCCGTCGCGATGGTCGACCCGCTGGTCGGCACCGGGGAGGCCGCGGCCCTGCGCACGGCCCGCTACGAGCTGCAGCTGGCCGTCGCCGCCCGCCGCGGCCGGCACACGGCCCGGGTCCGCGCCGCGCTGGACGCCCGCGCCCAGGCCTCCGGTCGCCCCGGTGACCTCCTGCCGGTCACCGCGCTGTCGGCGGCCGGGGTGGCGCGGCTGGCCGAGGACGTCCCCGACGCCGACCTCCTCGTCGTGCTCGGGGCCCAGGCCACGACGACGGCCGCTGCGCTGCCGGCGCTGTCGCGGGCCGGGCGCGTCCTGGTCGTCGGCGACCCGGACCTGCCCGGCCCGGCCGACCTGCCCACCGCCCGCGACGAGCACACGGTGCCCGGCCCGGTCGCCGGCAGCCTGTTCGCCGACGTGGACGGGGTGCTGCCGACCCTGCGGCTGGACCGCCAGCACGCCCTGCTCGACGACACCCTCCTGACCGGGGTGCCCGTCCCGGCCGGGCAGGTGTCCCTGCCCGGCCCCGGTCACGACGGCCGCGCCACGGCCCGCACCTCCGACCGGCCGCCGGGGGCGCGCCGGGGCCCGGACGCGCTCGTCGACCTCGTCGTGGAGACGGCGCTCGCGGCCCTGACCCGCCACCCCGAGGAGTCGCTGGGGATCGTCGTGCCGGACGCGGCGGGCGCGGAGCTGCTGGCCGACACGGTGCGCCGGCAGGCCCTGGACCGGGCGCTGCCGCTGTCGGTCGGCCGCGAACCGGTGCTCGTGGGCACGCCGGTGCGGTGGGCCGGGGAGCGGCGCGACCACGTGCTGGTCGTCACCGACGCCGTCCTCAACGGTCCCGCCCTGGGGGAGGGGGCCGGGCAGGACCGTGACACCGGCCGCGCGCAGGCGTGGATGGCGCTGACCCGCAGCCGGCTGCGCACGACCCTCGTTCTGGACGACTCCGGCTGGAGCGCCGACCGGGCCGATCGGGCCGGGCGCGAGGGTGCGCCGGTGGAGGGGGACGGCGAGGACGGGCGGACGCTGCTGGAGCGCACGGCCCGCACGTGGGAGCGCGAGAAGCTGCTCGGCGGCGGGGACCGGCCCGAGCGCGCCGGGTCCGACGCGGTGGTGCGGGCCCTGGTGGACGCGTGCCGCCGCATCGGCCTGCCGGTGCGGTGCGGGGTCGGGGACTCCCACGTCCTGGCCGTGGTCGTGCGGGACGCGCGGGCCCGGGCGGGTGCGGGCCCGGCGCTCGTCGTCGAGCTGGACGACGCGGCGTGGGCCGGCGGTGACGTGGTGGACCGCGAGGTCGACGGCCCGACCGAGCTGGAGCGCCGGGGGTGGCGGTACGTGCGGGTCCTGACCGCGGACGTGTTCGCCGACGCCGACGCCGAGGCGGACCGCATCGCGGGCCTGTGGCGCGACGCGCTGGCCGACGCCGGGCACGACCTGCCGTGGGTGGTCGACCTGGCCGCCCCGCAGACCCGGGACTCCCGCGAGACCGGCGGGACCCACGAGAGCCACGAGGGTCACGAGGGCCACGAGGTGCCGACCGGGCCGGTGACGCAGGTGCCGGTCCCCGCCGTCGACGTCCACCTCGACCGCCCGCGGGTGCAGACCCCGTGAGCGCGGGACCGGACGTGGGGCCGGGGGAGGAGGAGCGGGACGTCCCGCTGGAGGACGAACGCTCCGCCGACGACCGCGACGAGGGGTGGGGGGACCGCTCGGGGTCCGGTTTCGACGACGACTGGTACCTGTCGCAGCGGCCCCCGCACTGGGACTGACGACCACCGGGTGCGGGGGACGCCGGGCCGACGGCGGGTGACCGGCGGGTGGCCCAACGACACGACTTTCTGACTGAACGCTCAACCACCATGACTCTCGGTCGAAAGTCCTGTCTCCGAACGCACCAGGGCTTCTGCTGAGCCGTCCGGGGCCCCCATGATGTCCCCGGACAGGTGACCAGTGCCCCCCGGACGGGGGCCAGGGGACCGGTCCGTCCGACGGGTCCGGTGGTGGGAGGTGCAGGGTGCGACGCTCGACGCTCGCACTCGCCGTACCCGGTCCGGCCCTGCGCGGCCCGGGTCCGCGACCACGGATCCCCCTGGCGCTGGACGTGCTGGCGGCCGCGGCCGCCGCCGGGGTCCTCGCGGTCGCCGTGGTCAGCGCCCTGCAGGGTGCCCCCCCGTGGCGGGTGTCCAGCTTCGCCCTCGTCCTGGCCCTGGTCGTCCTCGTGGCCGAGTCCCGGCCCGTCACCCGCCGCACCAGCGGGCGCGGTGGACCGCTGCCGGTCTCCTGGGGCTTCCTCGTCGCCCTGGTCGCCCTCGGGCCGGTCTCGCTGGCGCTGCTGGTCCGGGCCGTGCCCACCCTCGTGCGGCAGGTCCGCCGGGGCGCCGGGCCGCAGGCCGTCCTCGTCGCCGTCGGGACGTCCCTCGTGGGCGTGCTCGTCTGCGCGGTCGTCCTGGACGCCCTGCTCGGGACCGCCGCCGGCGGCCCGGTGCTGCGCGACCCCACCGACTGGCCCGCCGTCCTGGTGGCCGGGACGGCCGGGCTGCTGGCCCAGGCCCTGGCCCGCTCGGCCTCCTGGCGCGTCGTGGTCCGCCCGCCCCGGCGGGTGGTCCGCACCGGGTCGGCCTCCGGTCTGCTGCTGACCCTGGCGGTCCTCGCCTCGGCACCCGTGGTCGTCGTCAGCGCCGAGGGCGGCGCCGGGTTGCTGCTGCTGGTGTGCGTCCCGCTGTCGGTCGTGCTCGTCAGCGCCGCCGTCGCCCGCCGCCACGAACGTCGCGCCCTCGTGGACGACCTGACCGGCCTGCCCAACCGCGGTGCCTTCCTGGCCGCGACCGCGCGCCACCTGCGCGGGGAGCCGGGCCCCGAGCTCGGCCCGGGGCTGCTCGTGGTGGACCTCGACCACTTCAAGGACGTCAACGACACCCTCGGGCACCCCGTCGGGGACGCCCTGCTGCGCGAGGTCGCCGACCGCCTCGCCGCGCAGGCCCCGGCGGACGCCCTCCTGGCCCGGCTCGGCGGGGACGAGTTCGGCCTGCTCGTCCCCGACCGGCTGGAGGCCGAGGGGCTGGCGCTGGCCGTCGTGGAGGAGATGTCCCGGCCGCTGCGCGTGGGGGAGCTGCAGGTGCTGCTGCCGGCCAGCGTCGGGGTCGCCCTGGCCCCCCACCACGGGGCCGACGCCGCCTCGCTGCTGCGCAGCGCCGACGTCGCGCTGTACCAGGCCAAGCAGGTGCGCGGGCGGGCCTGCACCTACGCCGGACGGTGCGACGTCAACAGCGTCGAGCGCCTGCGGCTGCTCGGCGACCTCGCCCGGGCCGTGGACCGCGGGGAGCTGTTCGTGCACTACCAGCCGCAGGTCGAGCCGGGCACGGGTGCGGTGGTGGGGGCCGAGGCCCTGGTGCGCTGGCGCCACCCCGAGCTGGGACCGGTCGGGCCGGACCGGTTCATCCCGCTCGCCGAGCAGTCCGGGCTCGTCGCCGGCGTGACCACCGTGGTCCTGGACCGGGCCCTGGCCGACGCCGCCTCGTGGCGCGCCGCCGGGTTCACCCCCACCGTCTCGGTCAACCTCTCCGCCCGGCTGCTGACCGACCACGACCTGCCCGCGCTCGTCGCCGCCGGTCTGCGGCGGCACGCGGTGCCCGCCGGCGACCTGGTCCTGGAGATCACCGAGACCGGCATCGTGTCCGACCCCGAGCGGGCCCGGGTGGTCGTGCACCGGCTGCGGGCCCTGGGCTGCTCGGTCGCGGTCGACGACTACGGCACCGGGCAGGCCTCGCTGGCCCACCTGGTCGACCTGGAGGTCGACGAGCTGAAGATCGACCGCAGCTTCGTCACGGGCATGACGCGGGACCGGGCCCGTGCCGTCATCGTGGGCTCCACCGTGCAGATGGCCCGCGACCTCGGGCTGCGCGTCGTGGCCGAGGGCGTGACCGACGCCCCCACCCAGCAGGCGCTGGCGGCGCTGGGCTGCCACAGCGCCCAGGGCGAGCACGTCGGGGGGCCGATGACGGCCGCGGCCGTCCTGGACCTCCTGCGCGCGCGCCGGGCCGCCGCCGCCGCGCGGCCCGCCCCGGTGACCGCCCCGCGCCCCGAGTGAGGTCACGACCGCACCGTCACCACGGTGCGGCCCGCCGCCGCGGCCAGTCGCGCGGCCGTCGGGGGGTCGACCGCCACCAGCACCGAGACCGGGCCGGGAGCGGGCGCGGCGCCGAGCAGCCCGGCGGAGGCCGGCGGCCCCGGGACCCGCAGCACCACGACACCGGCGGCGATCCGCTCGGCCCCCGTCGCCGCGCCCGAGACCGGGTCCTGCGTGCGGGCCAGGACGTCCACCCGCGCCCCCGGGGCCAGGCTCTGCAGCAGGGCGGGGTCGTCCACGCCCACCCCCGCGGCCACCGTCCCGGCGGGCTGGCCCGCGAGCAGCGGACCCGTCGTCGTGCGCGCGTCGGTGAGCACCTCCCCGCGCCGGACGGGGGTGGCCAGCACCGCGCCCTGGACCGCCGCGGCGGTCAGGGCGCCGTCGGGCACGGTGGCGTCCTCGCGCCGGTCCGTGCGCACGTCGGCGGCGGTGAGCACGGCCCCGGTGGGCAGGTCCCGCACGGCGACGAGGACGGGCTCGCGCACCGGTGAGGGCGGGGCCAGCGTGGCCACGGCCACCCCGCCGGCGGCCGCGACCAGCCCGGCCGAGAGCCACCGGCGGGTCAGCCGGCGCCGCCGCCGGGCACCCGGCCCGCGCGGTGGGGGAGCGGGGGGCCGGAACGGGGTCTGGGGGCCGGTGTCGGTGGAGGGGGGCACGGCGCGAGGCTAGGGGCGCCGTGCGGGGGACCACCGGTGACGACGGCCCGGCTGTGGACCGTGGGCGTCACCGGTGGCCTGTGCAGACCGGTGCGACCTCAGGCGGCCGAGGTCGACCCGCTGGTGGACGAGCCGGTGGAGGAACCGGAGGAGCTGGACGAGCCGGACGAGGACCCGGACGAGGAGGAGGGCTTGGAGTCCGAGGCGGGCTTGCCACCCGAGGAACCCTCCGAGGACTTCTCCCCGCCGGAGGACGTGCCCGAGGAACCCTCGGAGGAACCGCTGGAGGACCGGGAGTCGTTGCGGTAGAAGCCCGATCCCTTGAAGACGATGCCGACGTTGTTGAACAGCTTGCGCAGCGAGCCCGAGCACTCGGGGCAGGCCGTCAGCGCGTCGTCGCTGAAGGACTGGCGGACCTCGAAGGAGTGTCCGCAGGACTGGCAGGCGTAGGCGTAGGTGGGCACGCGTTCTCCGTGAGCTCAAGGACCCCGCTGGCACTCGGGTCGTTCGAGTGCCAATGGTACTCGCCGTCGCCGGTGCGTGGGCGCTCAGCGACGAGGTCGCGGTCGGCGGGGCACCGTCCCGGTGCCCGCGGGCAGCGGGGGGAGGTCGGCCTCGAGCCGGGCGAGGTCGAGGGCGCCCCGGCCGCGCGCGGCCGTCGACGTCTGGGCGAGGTACAGGCGTTCCACGAGCACCTCCCGGGCGGTCGCCGGCAGTTCGGTGACGAACCGCTGCCACCCGGTGACGCCGACCCGGGGGGCGAAGGTCACCGGACGGCTCGCCCCGTCGACGCGGACGACGCCGCGCAGCCAGCCGCCCGCTCCGTCGCCCCGCACGCTCACCGCCAGGCCGGTGGCCCCCCGGGGCACGGCGAGGGGGACCCGGGCCACGAGGGCCGCGGTCGTGGTCCCCGGCTCGGCCGGGCGCACCGTGAAGTCGAAGGCCAGGCGCAGGGCCGGACCCTCGACGGCGGTGACCGTCGCGGCCGCCCGCACCGTCGCCACGGCCCACGCGCCCGGGTCGGACAGCGGGTCGACCGGCACCGGGCGGGTCCCGACGGCGGCCGGGACGGCCCGGTCGAGGCCGCCGGCCGACATGCGCACCCACGTCGAGACCGGGGTCGCGGCCACGGCGGTCAACCGCAACCGGCCGTCGGGCAGCGCCTGCGCGGTCAGGACGTCCGGGTCGGTCCGCACGTGCACGTCACCGGCGTCGACGGCCGCCTCCCGCCCGGCCGCGTCCCGGCCCGTGACCACCACGTCCAGCGTGGCGCCCGCCGCCGGCAGGGTCAGCGGCCGGTCCGGGCCCAGCCCGGTCACGGGGTCGAGCACCCGCAGCGCCAGGACCCCGGTCGCGGTACCCAGCGTGGCGCGCAGGCTCGCCGGTCCGGGGGTCAGGCCCCGCACGGCGACGCGCGGGTGCCCGGCCTCGTCGGGGCCGCGGTCCTCGACCGCCACCGCGCCGGCGGCGACCCCGACGAGCGGGGTCCCCGCCGCCGGGGCCCCCGACGCCGTCAGCGGCACCGCACGCACGAGCGTGCTCAGGCCGGGGAACACGGCCGCGGCACCGCGGACCGGTCGCAGGGCCACGGTCCGTGCCTGCGGTCCGGCCGGGGCGGGCACGAGGGCCAGGACGTGGGCGACCGGCCGGGCGCCGCCGTCGGAGGGGACGACGGCCTCGCTCACCGTCGCGTCCCCCGGGGTCCGCGCCACGAGCTGCGCCGATCCGCCGCCGTCGAGCATGACCGCCCCGACGGCCCCGGCGTCCAGCACCCGCCGCGCCGTCTGGACCGCGGTCGCCCCGCGCGAGCGGGAGGTCCCGCCCTCGACGGTGAGCAGCAGCAGGTCGCCGGCCGCGGTCCAGCCCACCGCCGTCCGCGCCCGCAGGGCGGCCCACGTCGGGTCGGCCTCGTCGACGGGGGTCAGGGCGCCGTCGCGCACGAGCTCCAGCCGGGCGCCGACGGCGAAACCCGTGGAGCCCGGCGGGAGCGCGTCGTCGAGGACGCGGACGTCCGTCGTCACCGCGCTGCCCAGGGGGGTACCCGCGAGCGCGGCGGCGAGGGTGCCCGAGGCGACCAGGACCACGCCGTCGCCCGGCACCGGGTCCGGCCCGGGGGGCCGCACGGCGGTGACCGTCCCGCCGCGCACCTCCAGCTCGAGCCCACCCGCGGTCGTCAGCGACCGGTCCCCGGCGCCCCACTCCGGGCCGAACAGCACCAGGGCGTCCGGCGGGACGGTCCGGGTGCACAGCGCCGCCAGCGGGAAGGGCCGACCCGCGACCGTCGCCGAGCCCTGCAGCACGACCCGTCCCACGCGCCCCCGCCAGCCGTCGGGGCCCGCGTCGAGGCCGACGGCCCACTGCGGCTCGGCGGAGGCCTTGAGTGCCCGGCCGTCCAGGACGACGGGTCCGTCGGGGGTCCCGGTCCGGTCGATGTCGAAGAAGTCGCCGTTGACGGCGGCGACGGCCCCGGCCGCGGTGGCCAGCTCCGCCGGGGTGCGCGGGGAGCTCAGCGTCCGCTGGAGCAGCACGGGCCGGGTGGAGGACCCGGCCGCGAGGCGCACGAGGACCTGGCGCACGGGGCCGGGCGAGGTGGAGCGTTCGAGGGTGACCCCGGGGGCCAGCGTCTCCGGGCCGTCCGGCACGGCCAGGGCCCGCGCGGGGGTCGGGGCCGGGACGAGCAGGCCGGACGCGGAGAGGGTGGCGATCGACAACACCGTGCGACGACGCATCTACTCACCGTATGTGCCCGGGGTCAGGCCTCCCGCCAGTCCGCGAGCTTGCCGGCCCGGCTGACGGCCTGCAGCCGCTCCTCCACGAGCCGGCGCTCGGCGGTGCCCGTGACGACGAGCAGGTCGTCGCCGCGGCGCAGGACGGTGCGCGGCTGCGGGACGAACGTCGTGCCGTCGCGGGCCACCAGGCTCACGTTCGCCCCGCGCGGCAGCCGCAGCTCGAAGACCTCCACCCCGTGCAGCCGCGACCGCGGTCCCACCCGCACCTGCACGACGTCGGCCGACAGCGTCCCCAGCGGGGAGACCTCCACGTCCAGGTCGGTGGTCGGGGCCGCGCTCATCAGGCCCAGCGCCCGGGCCAGCGGGGCGAGGGTGGGGGCCTGGACCAGGGTGAACACGACGACCAGGACCAGCACCAGGTCGAAGAGCCGTTCCGAGCCGGCGATGCCCGCCACCACCGGCACCGTCGTCAGGACGACGGGGACGGCCCCGCGCAGACCCGCCCACGACAGGAACGCCAGGTCCGCCCGCGGCAGCCGGAACCCCGCCAGGGACACCAGGACCGAGGCCGGGCGGGCCAGGAGGGTCAGGACGGCCCCCAGGAGCAGGGCGTCCAGCACCGCCGAGGGCAGGCGCGAGGGGCTGGCCAGCAGCCCGAGCATGACGAACAGGCCGATCTGGGCCAGCCAGCCCGACGCCTCGGCGAACCCGCGCGTGGCGTGCCGGTGGGGCAGCCGCGCGTTGCCGATCACCAGCCCGCACAGGTAGGTGGCCAGGAACCCCGAGGCGTGCAGCACGTCGGCCACGGCGAAGGCCCCGACGGCCAGGGCCAGCACGGCCACCGGGTACAGCCCCGAGCTGGGCAACGCGCTGCGCCGCAGCAGGAAGGCGCCCGCGGCGCCCACCCCGACCCCGAGGACGGTGCCCAGGACCAGCTCGAACGCGGCCTCGCCGAGGTAGAACCACCACGCGTGGCCCGAGCCGCCCGCGGCCACCTCGGTCAAGGCGAGCACGGCGATCACGACGGGGGCGTCGTTGAGACCGGACTCGGCCTCCAGCACCCCCGAGAGCCGGGGCGGCAGCGGCACCGCGCGCAGGACGGAGAACACCGCCGCGGCGTCGGTGGAGGAGACCACCGCCCCCAGCAGGAGGGAGATCGGCCAGGACGTGCCCAGCAGCAGGTGCGCGCCGAGGCCCACGACGCCGATCGAGACGGCCGTGCCGGCGGTGGCCAGGACGGCCGCCGGGGCCAGGACGCCCCGGATCGCCTCCCACCGCGTCGTCAGCCCGCCCTCGGCCAGGATGAGGACGAGCGCGCCGTACCCGAGGACCTGGGCGATCTCGGCGTCGGCGAAGGGGATGCCGATCCCGTCCTCGCCCAGGACCAGCCCCAGGCCCAGGTACAGCAGGAGCGAGGGGAGCCCGGTGCGGGCCGACAGGCGCACGGCGAGCACGGCCAGCAGCAGGACTCCGGAGGCCAGCAGCAGCGTGCGGCTGAACTCCTCCGGGGTCATGCCGAACCGTAACGTGGCGGCTACGGTGCTCACGTGCCCCTGGGAGAACCGCGCCCGTCCGTCCCCCGCCGGCGCCCGTGAGGGGCACGGCCACCGTCGTCGGGTCCGGGCCCAACGGCCTGTCGGCCGCGGTCGTCCTGGCCCGCGCGGGGCTGGAGGTCACCGTCCTGGAGGCCCGCGAGCGGGCCGGGGGGGCCTGCGTCGACGCCGAGCTGCTCGGCCCGGGGGTCGTGAGCGACCTGGGCTCGGCCGTGCACCCCTTCGCCGTCGCCAGCCCCTTCTTCCGTGACCTGCCGCTGGAGCGGCACGGTCTGCGCTGGCGGCACGGCCGGTACCCGCTCGGGCACGCCCTCGACGACGGGCCCGCCGCGGTCCTGCCGCACGACCTCGAGGAGGCCGCCGGTGCCCTGGGCCGGGACGGCCGGGCCTGGCGCGCGCTGTTCGCCGGCCCGGTGGCGCGCTGGGAGGAGCTCGTCCCCGCCGTCCTGGGCCCGCTGCTGCGGGTGCCGTCCGCGCCCCTGGCGCTGGGGTCGTTCGGGGCGCGCGCGGCCTGGCCCTCGGCCGCCCTCGTGCGCACGGCGTTCCGCGAGGAACCGGCGCGGGCCCTGTTCGCGGGCATGGCCGCGCACGCCCTGCAGCCGCACACCCAGGTGCTGACCGCGGCGTTCGGGACCCTGTTCGCCGCCGCCGCACACACCACCGGCTGGCCGGTCCCCGCCGGCGGGTCCGGGGCGATCACCCGTGCGCTGCGAGGGGTCCTGGCCGAGAACGGTGGTCGCGTCGTGACCGGGCACCCGGTCCGGTCGCTGGCCGAGCTGCCCCCGGCCGACCTCACCCTGCTCGACGTGACCCCCCGCCAGCTCCTCGCGCTGGGCGGTGACCGGCTGCCCGCGCGGTACGCCGCGGCGCTGCGGCGGTGGCGCTACGGGCCCGGGGCCCACAAGGTCGACTACCTGCTCGACGGGCCCGTCCCCTGGCGCGACCCCCGCCTGGCCGGGGCCGTCACCGTCCACCTGGGCGGCACCGCCGCCGAGGTCGCCGCCGCCGAGGCCGACGTCGTCGCCGGCCGCCACCCCGAGCGCCCCTTCGTCCTGCTGGCCCAGCAGGACGCCGCCGACCCCGGCCGCGCGCCCGGCGGGCAGCGCGTCGTGTGGGCCTACGCGCACACGCCCCAGGGCTCGGCCGACCCCGGGGTGGGGGAGCGGGTGGACCGGCAGGTCGAGCGGTTCGCGCCGGGTTTCCGCGACCGGGTCCTCGCCCGCGTCGAGACGCCGCCGGCGCAGCTGGAGCAGCAGAACGCCAACCTCGTCGGCGGGGACGTCGGCGGGGGTGCCCTCACCCTGCGCCAGCAGCTCTTCCGGCCCGTCGTCGGGCTCTCGCCCTACCGCGTGCCGCTGCCCGGGACCTACCTGTGCTCGGCGGCGACCCCGCCCGGTGGCGGGGTGCACGGCATGTGCGGCTTCCACGCCGCGATCCTCGCGCTGCGCGACCTGGCCCGGTCCCGGCGGCTGGGCGGCGGGCGCACCCCCTGAGGCCCACCTCCCCGGTGGGTCGTCAGGCGGCGAGCCAGAGCCAGCGCGTCGGCGTCACGACGGCCTGGACGAGCCGGTCGTGGGGCAGGGCCGGCAGCGGTGTGACGGCTGCGTCGAGCAGTTCCTCGTCGTGTACGACGGCCACCACGGGCACGCGGGCCGGGACGCGGCGCAGCGCCCGGTCGTAGCTGCCGCCGCCCTGGCCGAGCCGGCGGCCGGCGGTGTCGACGGCGAGGGCGGGCACGACGACGACGTCGGCGCTGCGGACCGCCTGCACCCCCAGGTGGCCGGTGGCGGGGCCGGCCGGTCCCAGCTCCCAGTCCAGGTCGTCGTCGGGCAGCAGCACGGGCAGCAGGACCTCCACGTCGCGCCGGCGCAGCTCGGCCAGGCTCGTGCGGGTGCCCGGTTCCCCGGGCAGGGAGGTGTAGGCCGCCACGCGTGTGACGCCCACCAGCAGCGGGCAGTCCAGCAGCACGTGCGCGACGGCGGCGTCGACGGCGGCGGCGTCCTGGGCCGTGCAGCGCCGGCGCCGGGCCCGGATGTCGCGGCGCAGGGCGCGCTTGTGGGCCTCGACCGCCAGGACGTCCGGCGCGAGGGACAGGTCCGCCCGGACGTCGAGGTCGTCCCCGCCGGTGCGGTCGGCGCCGGGGTCGGGACCGGTGTCGAGGACGGTGTCGGATGGGGGCACGGCCGCTCCTGGGTCGCGCGGGCTCGCGACGGGGGTTCCGGGCGCAGTCCGCTCCCGACGAGTCTGCCTCCTGGGGCGGGGTTCGGGAAGAGGGCGCGTGTCACCCCGCCGGGGCAGGAGGGCAGCGGTCAGTGCCCGGTCCGGGACGGGCGGTAGCCTCCGCCCATGACTGAACGCGACGAGCGTCCCGGCCGCACGGTGCGCAAGGCCGTGATCCCCGCCGCCGGTCAGGGAACCCGCTTCCTGCCGGCCACGAAGGCGATGCCCAAGGAGATGCTGCCGGTGGTGGACACCCCGGCCATCCAGTACATCGTCGAGGAGGCCGTCCGCGCCGGGCTCACCGACGTCCTGATGATCACCGGGCGCAACAAGCGCTCCCTGGAGGACCACTTCGACCGCAACGTCGAGCTCGAGGTCGGGCTGGAGGCCAAGGGCGACTCGGCCAAGCTGGCCCGCGTCCAGGAGTCCACCGACCTGGCCCAGGTGCACTACGTGCGCCAGGGCGACCCCAAGGGCCTCGGGCACGCCGTGGCCGTCGCCGAGCAGCACGTCGGCGACGAGCCCTTCGTGGTCCTGCTGGGCGACGACATCGTCGACGCCCGCGACCCACTGCTGGACGCCATGATCGCGGTGCGCGAGGAGCACGGCGGCAGCGTCGTGGCCTTCATGGAGGTCCCCGAGGACCAGATCCACCTCTACGGCTGCGCGGTGGCCGAGCCCACCGGCACGACCGACGTGGTCAAGGTCTCGGGCCTGGTGGAGAAGCCCAAGCGCGAGGAGGCCCCCAGCAACCTGGCCATCATCGGCCGCTACCTGCTGGACCCGGCCGTCTTCGACGTGCTGCGCGAGACCCCGCCCGGCAAGGGCGGGGAGATCCAGCTCACCGACGCCCTGCAGGTCCTCGCCTCCGGCGACGGCCCCGGCTACGGCGTGCACGGGGTCGTCTTCCGCGGCCGCCGCTACGACACCGGCGACAAGCTCGACTACATCAAGGCCGTGGTGCGCCTGGCCAGCGAGCGCTCCGACATCGGCTCGGACCTGCGCGAGTGGCTGGGCGAGTTCGTCGCGTCCGGTGCGGGTTCGCAGGACTGAGCGTGACAATCTTCGGGGTGTGAGTGCTGCACCCCTGACCACGGTGGCGGCGCACCGGCAGTCCTGCCTGGACCTGGTGCGGCCGCTGCCACCGCTGGACCTGGCGCTGCGCGACGCCCTCGGCTGCGTCCTGGCCGAGGACGTCGTCAGCCCCCGGCCGCTGCCGGCCTTCGACAACTCCGCGATGGACGGGTACGCGGTCCGGGTGCGCGACGTGGAGTCCGCCAGCGAGGACGAGCCCGTCGGGCTGCCCGTCGTCGGGGACGTGGCCGCCGGCCGCGCCGACTCGCTGCGCCTGGTCGGCGGGACGACCGTCCGGATCATGACCGGGGCGCCCGTCCCGCACGGGACCGAGGCCGTCGTCCCCGTCGAGTGGACCGACCGCGGCGTCTCCCACGTCACCGTCCGCCGGGCCCCCGTCCCCGGCCAGCACATCCGCCGCGCCGGGGAGGACGTCGAGGCCGGGGTCCTGGTCCTGGAGGCCGGCACCCGCCTGGAGCCCCGCCACCTCGGGGTCCTCGCCGCCCTGGGCCGCGCCCGGGTGCGCGTGCGGCCCCGTCCGCGCGTGGTCGTGGTCTCCACCGGGACCGAGGTCGTCGAACCCGGCCTGGCCCTGGCCCGCGGTCAGCTCCACGACGCCAACGGGTACCTGCTCACCGCCGCCGTGGAGGACCTGGGGGCCCTGGCCTTCCGCGTCGGGGTGGTCGCCGACGACGCCCGCGAGCTGGCCGCCGTCCTGGACGACCAGCTCGTGCGGGCCGACGTCGTCATCACCTCCGGCGGGGTGAGCGAGGGCGCCTACGACACCGTCAAGGAGGTCCTGTCGGCGCCGGGGGCGCACGCGGTCCGCTTCGACCGCGTCGCGGTGCAGCCGGGCATGCCCCAGGGCCTGGGCACCCTGGGCGAGCAGGCCGTCCCGGTGTTCACGCTGCCGGGCAACCCCGTCAGCTCCTTCGTGTCCTTCGAGGTCTTCGTGCGCCCGGCGCTGCGCCGGATGCTCGGGGAGGAGGGGCCGGACCCCCAGCGGCCCCGGGTGCGGGCGCGGGCCGGGGCCGGGTGGACGTCCCCGCCGGCCAAGGAGCAGTACGTGCGCGCCGCCTGGACCCGCGACGGCGACGGCGGTTTCGTCGTCGAACCCGTCTCCGGGCACGGCTCGCACCTGGTGACCGCGCTGGCGCGGGCGACGTGCCTGGTCGTGGTGCCCGCGGGCGTCGCGCAGGTCGAGCCCGGTGACGAGGTGGAGTGCGTCCTGCTGGGCCCCCTGCCGGTGGAACCGGGCCCGGACGTGCCGGTGGGGCGGGCGTGAGCCACAGTGACGCCGTGAACGCGCGCCTGACCCACCTCGACGACGCCGGGCACGCACGGGTGGTCGACGTCTCGGCCAAACCGGTCACGGCCCGCCAGGCCCGCGCCGAGGGGTACGTGCGCTGCTCGCAGACCGTCCTGGACCTGCTGTCCGCCGGCGGGCTGCCCAAGGGCGACGCCCTGGCCGTGGCGCGCATCGCGGGGCTGCAGGCGGCCAAACGCACCCCCGACCTCGTCCCGTTGGCGCATCCTGTGGCGGTGCACGCCGTCGAGGTCGACATCGTCCCGGTGAGCACGCCCGAGCTGACGGGCGTGCACATCACGGCCGCCGTGCGCACGGCCGACCGCACGGGCATCGAGATGGAGGCGCTGACGTGCGTCGCCGTCGCGGGGCTGACGTTCGTGGACATGGTCAAGGCCGTGGACAAGCGCACCGTCCTGGAGGGCGTGCGGGTCACGGCCAAGAGCGGCGGTCGCAGCGGGGACTGGACCGTCGATGAGTGAGCGCGGACCCGGGCGGACCGCCCTCGTGGTGACGGTCTCCAACCGCGCCTCGGCCGGTGTCTACACCGACACCTCCGGCCCGGTGGCCGTGGAGGGCCTGCGGGAGATGGGGTTCACCGTGGACGGGCCCGTCGTCGTCCCCGACGGCGACCCGGTCGAGGAGGCGTTGCGCGACGCCGTCGCCGCCGGGTACGACGTCGTCGTGACCAACGGCGGCACGGGGCTGAGCCCCCTGGACCTCACCCCCGAGCGCACGCTGCGCGTCCTGGACTACCTCGTCCCCGGGGTGCCGGAGGCGATCCGGGCCGCCGGGGCCGCCGCCGGGGTCCCCACCGCCGTGCTGTCCCGCGGGGTCGCCGGGGTCGCCGGGGGCACGGTCGTGGTGAACCTGCCCGGCTCCGTCGGCGGGGTCCGCGACGGGATCGGGGTGCTGACCGGGTTCCTGCCGCACGCCGTGGAGCAGGTCCACGGCGGGGACCACCCGCGCGTCCCGCCCGCCGGAGCGCAGCGGTGAGTCCCGGCTGGCCCGTCGAACTGCGCGAGGGTCCGGTCCGGCTGCGTCCCCTGCGACGGCGCGACGCCCCGGTGTGGCGGGCGGTGCGCGCGGCGAACGCGTCCTGGCTGCGGCCGTGGGAGGCCACCTCCCCCGAGGGCAGCGGACCGGCGCCGAGCTTCCCGCAGATGGTGCGCGGCTTCTCCCGCGAGGCCCGGGCCGGGCGCATGCTGCCCTTCGTCGTCGAGCTCGACGGCACCCTCGTCGGGCAGATCACGGTCTCCGGCATCACCTGGGGGTCGCTGCGCTCGGCCCACGTCGGGTACTGGATCGACCGCCGGGTCGCCGGGCGCGGCACGATCCCCGTGGCGCTGGCCCTGGTGGCCGACCACTGCTTCGGGACGCTGCGGCTGCACCGGGTCGAGGTCAACATCCGGCCCGAGAACGCGGCGTCGTTGCGGGTCGCGGAGAAGCTCGGGATGCGCGACGAGGGGGTGCGCCGGGCCTACCTGCACATCGACGGCGCCTGGCGCGACCACCGGACGTTCGCGCTCACGGCCGGGGAGGTCCCCGAGGGCCTGCTCACCCGGTACCGGGCCACCCAGCGCACGCGCTGAGGCGGAAGGACTTCCGCGGCGCGACACGCACCCGAGTTGCGGGATCTGGCCCGCCCGTGCCATAGCGTGTCGCCCGTGCCCGCCAGCAGCCTGATCTTCCTCACCATCATCGCCTTGTGGGCCGCCTTCCTCGTCCCCAACGCCATCCGCCGGCACCGCCGCACGGCCGAGGCACGCCAGGCCGACCGGGACTCCGAGGCGATGCGCGTCGTGGTGCGCCGCGGGTCCGCTCCCGTGGGTGAGGCGCTCGCGGCGGCCGCCGTTTCCGCCGTCGCGGTGGGGTCCTCCTCCCGCCCCGTCCTGGGGCCCTCCCCGGCCCCCGCCACCCCGTCGCTGCGGTCGGTGCCGGCGCTGCCGTCGCCGTCGTCGGGGCCGGTCGCGCCCGTGGCGTCCCCGCGCGCCGGTTCCCGGGTCGTGGCCCGCCGTCGCCGGCTGCTGGCGAGCGCCGCGGGGGTGACCGCGGTGGGCTGGGCCCTGGTGGTGGCCGGGGCCGCGCCGTGGTGGTCCGGGGCGGTCCCGACCCTGGGGCTGCTGCTCGTCGTGGCCGCCCTGACCCGGCACGGGGCGAGCGCCCCGGCCCGCCGCGCGGTGCGGCCGGCGGCCCCGGCCGCGACCCTGCCCCGGGCGCGTCCGTCCGGTCCGCGGGTCACGGTGCCGGCCCCGCGCGACGAACGTCCCTCCCCGCTGGCCGAGGACCGGGGCTGGGCTCCGGTGCCGGTCCCGCTGCCGACCTACCTGCTCAAGGACCGGGCGCGCACGTGGGACCCCGTCTCGCCCGCCGTCGCCGCGGCCGCGACGGTGGACGGGAGCGACCTGCACGCCGGCGCCGAGGAGGACACCCGGGTCATCGACCTGCGCGAGCACGCCCGCGTCGTGAACCTGTGACGGTCGCGCACGCGGTGGTCACCGGCTCCCGGCGGGACTGGTAACCTCTTCTCGTCGCCGCGGGTGTTCGGGCGACGGTCTGGGGCTGTGGCGCAGCTGGTAGCGCACCTCGTTCGCAACGAGGGGGTCAGGGGTTCGAATCCCCTCAGCTCCACCCTGGCAAGGCCCTCACCGGTCAACGGTGGGGGCCTTTTCCGTTGCCGGTGCCGCTCGCGTCGGGCCCGTCGCCGGTCATGGGCGTCGCGTGAGGAACTTGCGGCGAACGGGTGACGTCTGGCTACCATGGGTTCCGCTGGCTCACCCTTGCGTAACGATTTCGGCTCGATGAGATCACTCGGACAGGTGACCGGCGTCCCACACCGTCGTGGGTGTCCGCACAGGCCACGACGGGGGAGGGTCCTTGGCCGCCGAAGAACTGCACCTGCTGCCGAACCAGCGCCGGCGCGTCATCGACGCTCCGGCCGCGCCCCCCACCCCCGGACCCCTGCGGCCCTTCCTGCCCGTGGCCCTGCCCGGGGGGCTGCGCCGCCCCACCCCGCCCAGGGGTGACCGCCGGCCCGTGTGGCAGCGGGAGTACAGCCGCACCATCGCCGTCTGCGACGCGCTGGCCGCTCTCGTCGGTGCCGTCCTGGGCTACCTGCTGCGCTTCGGCGACGCCCCGCAGTCCGCCGGCCCCTCGGTCGCCTGGACCATGGTGCTGCTGCCGCCCGTCTGGGTCGCCTCGATGCTCTTGTTCCGCGCCTACGAGGCGCGCTTCCTCGGCGTGGGGTCGGAGGAGTTCCAGCGGGTGCTGCTGGCCGGGACCACCGTCGTCGCCCTCGTCGGCACGCTCTCGTGGGCCTTCGCCCTGGACGTGGCCCGCGGGTTCGTCGTCATCGCCCTGCCGGTCGCGGGGGTCCTGACCGTGACCGCCCGCCTCGCCGTGCGCCGCTACCTGCACAGCCGCCGCTCGGCGGGGGAGTGCATGCAGTCCACCCTGGTGGCCGGGCACCCCGCCGCGGTCGCCTCGCTGGTGCGGCAGGTGCAGCGCAACACCGACCACGGCCTGCGCGTGGACGGGACCTGCACCCCCGACGGGCGCAGCACGCCCGAGCTGGACCGCCTCGGCGTCCCCGTCCTGGGGTCGCTGCAGGACATCGCCGGCGTCGCGCGCGAGGCCGACGTCGACGTGGTGGCCACGCTGACCTGCCCGGAGCTGGACGGCCCGGTGCTGCGCCGCCTCGGCTGGGAGCTGGAGGACACCCGCGCCGACCTGGTGGTGGCGCCCGCGCTCACCGACGTCGTCGGCCCGCGCGTGGTCATCCGCCCGGTGTCCGGGCTGCCGCTGCTGCACGTGGACCGGCCCGAGCTGCGCGGGATCCGGCACGCCGGCAAGGCCCTGTTCGACCGCGGCAGCGCCGCGCTGGGCCTGCTGCTGCTGTCCCCGCTGTTCCTGCTGGTCGCCCTCGCCATCAAGGTCGACGACCCCGGTCCGGTGTTCTTCCGCCAGACCCGCGTCGGGCGCGACGGCCGGGAGTTCTCCATGGTCAAGTTCCGCTCGATGGTCACCGACGCCGAGAAGCTGCTCATCGACCTGCGCGAGCAGTCCGAGGGCAACGGCCTGCTGTTCAAGATGCGCCGCGACCCCCGGGTGACGCGGGTGGGGGCGCTGCTGCGCCGGTACTCCCTGGACGAGCTGCCCCAGCTGTTCAACGTCCTCGGCGGCAGCATGTCGCTGGTCGGTCCGCGCCCGCCGCTGCCGCGCGAGGTCGCCGAGTACGGGCAGGACCTGCGCCGGCGCCTGCTGGTCAAGCCGGGCCTGACGGGGCTGTGGCAGGTCTCGGGCCGCTCGGACCTGGACCTGGAGGAGTCGACGCGGCTGGACCTGCAGTACGTGGAGAACTGGTCGCCGGCCTTCGACGTGATGATCCTCGCCAAGACCGCCCAGGCCGTCTTCGGTGGCCGTGGGGCGTACTGAGGGTGACGACTCACCCCGTCGCCCTCCGGGGAGGGCGTGGGTGTGACTGGTCTCGCACGGTGACCCTGTGTTCACGTCTTGCGGCCGTCCCTGTGAGCCTCGCTACTATGCGCACGACCGAGTGACCAGAAGTGACAGCTTTGCGCCGGGCGGGGTACCGAACGGCGCAACGACCGGACGAGGAGGAGAGCGCGTGAGCACCAGCACGGAACCGCTGCCGGCCACGCCCGCCCCGCCGGCCGGTCCCACGCTCTCGGTCGTCGTCCCGGCGCACGACGAGGCCCGCACCCTCGCCCGCACCCTGACCGCGCTGGGGGCCGCCGCCGGGACCGAGACCCCCGAGGTCGTCGTCGTGGCCAACGGGTGCACCGACGGCACCGCGGACGTCGCCCGCGCGGCCGGGGCCCGCGTGGTGGAGCTGGGGCAGGCCTCCAAGGCCGCCGCCCTGCGCGCCGGCGACGAGGCCGCCACCGCCTTCCCGCGCGTCTACCTCGACGCCGACATCGTCCTGACGCCGGGGACCCTGGCGCACCTGGCGCAGCGGCTGCGCCGCGGGGACGTGCACGCCGCCTCCCCGCGGATCCGGTTCGACCTGCGGGGCTCCTCCTGGCCCGTGCGCGCGTTCTACCGCGCCTACGCCGAGCTCCCCTACGTCCGCTCCGGCCTCGTCGGCCTGGGCGTCTACGGGATGTCGGAGGTGGGTCGGGCGCGGTTCGGGCAGTTCCCCGACGTCACCAGCGACGACCTCTTCGTGCAGCGGCTGTTCGCCGAGCACGAGCGCGGCACCAGCGACGGGGAGTTCGTCGTGGCCGCACCCAGGAACCTGCGCAACCTCATCAAGGTGCGCACGAGGACCGCGTCGGGGAACGCGGAACTCAGCAGGACCGAGCACCGCACCGCACCAGGCGCCGGGGGGCGCCCGGGGACCGTCGACGCGTCGCAGGACGCGGCGGCCGCCGCCGGAGTCAGCGCCACGGGGGACGCACCACCCTTCGAGAGGTCGACGTCGGGAACGACCACCGCCCTCGCGAAGCTCGCACTGGCCCGTCCACGACTGCTTCCGTCCGTCGCCGTCTACACCGCCGTCACCGTCGCGTCCCGGATCTCCGCCCGCCGCAGGCAGACCACCGCCTGGCAGCGGGACACGTCCACTCGCTGACCGGCTCCCTGGGAGATCACATGGTCCTCTTCTCCGGCCCCTCGCGAAGCCTGGCATCGCTACGCTCCGTGACTTCCCTTGACCTCACCGCAATCGACGACCTCGGGGTGAACCCGTCCCGGGAGCACCAGCAGGTCACCGTCGACGACGTCGACTTCGACGCCCTGCGCGAGAGCGAGGTCGTCGACCACGTCATGCTCGCCCTGCAGGAGGGCCGCGGCGGCAACCTCATCACCCCCAACGTCGACATCCTGCGCCAGCTGCGCCGCCCGCAACTGCGGGAACTGGCCGAGCAGGCCGAACTCGTCGTCCCCGACGGCATGCCCATCGTGTGGGCCAGCCGCATCCAGGGTGAGGAACTGCCCGAGCGCGTCACGGGTTCCTCCCTCATCTGGTCGCTGTCCGAAGCGGCCGCCCGGTCGGACCGGTCGCTGTACCTGCTCGGAGGCGCGGAGGGGATCGCCGAGCGTGCAGCGGACCGGTTGACCGAGACCTACGAGGAACTCAAGGTCGCAGGGGTCCAGTGCCCGCCCTTCGGCTTCGAGAAGCGCCCCGCGCAGCTCGAGCAGACGGTCAGCGCCGTCGTCGAGGCCGAACCCGACATCGTCTTCGTCGCCCTGGGGTTCCCCAAGCAGGAACGCCTCATGCAGCACCTGCGCGAACACCTCCCGAACACCTGGTTCGTCGGGTGCGGGGGCACCCTGACCATGGTGGCCGGGGAGGTCTCGCGCGCACCGCTGTGGATCCAGCGCAGCGGCCTGGAGTGGGTGCACCGCCTGGCCATGGAACCGCGGCGGATGGCCAAGCGGTACCTCGTGCACGACCTGCCGTACGCGGCGGGGTTGTTCGCGCGGGCCGTGGCGCGGCGCACGTCGCGGCGGACGGCGTGAACCCCGTCGGGACGGTGCGCCCGCAGCCGGACCCGGTGGTCACCGACCACGACTGGCCCGCCGTCACCGTGGTGGTCCCGGTGCACGGGGACCGGGGTGAACTGGCCAAGACCGCGAAGGCCCTGGCGGCGCTGGACTACCCCGGTGCGGTCGACGTGGTCGTCGTGGACAACGGTGACAACGTGGGGCTGGAGCAGAGCCTGGCCGTGCTGGAACGGGTGCAGGTGGTCCGCGAGAGCACACCGGGTTCCTACGCGGCGCGCAACGCCGCGCTGGCGGTCGCGAGCGGGGAGGTCCTGGCCTTCACCGACGGCGACTGCCTGCCCCGGCCGGACTGGCTCTCCGAGGGTGTCCGGCAGTTGCTGGCCTGCGACGGGCCGGCCTTCGTCGGCGGTGCGATCGAACTGTTCCCCGCGGTCGCCGGCCGGGCGAGCTTCGCCGAGCTGTGGGACTGCGTGAACGGCCTGCGTCAGGACCACTACGTCGAGGACCAGGGGTGGGCCGCCACCGCCAACATGATGACCCTGCGCTCCACCTTCGACCGGGTCGGCCCCTTCTCGGCCTTCCTGCGGAGCGGTGGTGACCGGGAGTGGGGCGAGCGGGCCACCCGCACCGGGGTGCAGGCGGTGTTCGGCGCGACGGCCGTCGTCGACCACCCCGCGCGGCCGACCATGGCGGAGCTGCACAAGAAGGTCCGGCGTGTGACCCGGGGCGACGTGGACAAGCGGCGGGCCGCCGGGACCGCCCTGTACGACCGCGGGGAACTCAAGGGTTCCCTGCGCCCCAACGTCAGGTCGACCGTCCGGACTTCGGCCAGGGTGTCACCGGGGTGGACGTTCGACCGCGTCCGCTACGTCGCGGTCGGGCACTGGATGCAGTACTACTTCGTCGGCGCGAAGTTCGCTCACGTCCTGCGGACGCGGCGGCCCGGGCGGGCCCCCCACGCGACGGTCGCGACGCCCCGCGCGGACTGACCGACGTAGATGGCGCGGATCGCCGTGAAGACGCCGAGGTAGCGCACCGTCCGCAACCGGTCCGGGGTCGGCGGACGGCGCCAGATGGTGACCGGAGTGCTCAGCGCCAGTTTCAGGTGCGAGGCGCCCACGCCGGCGAAGTGCCGGATCCTGGGGTCGTCGACCAGGTCGACGTCGACGTGACCGCGTGCGACCCGCACCTGCTTGGAGATGATCTCGGACAGGGACGCCCGCGCGGGGTGGTCGACGACCGCGTCGGCGGCGTAGCGCTGCCGCAGGCCGGCGGCGGCCACCCGCTGTCCCCACTGCGCATCACCCCTGGACTGCAGGGAGGCGTCGAACACGCCGACCCGGTCCAGCGTCGCGCGCCACGTCAGGACGTTGGCCGTGGCGCCGAACTTCCTCTCGGCCAGGTACCAGTCCTGCTTGAACGAGTGCTGTTCCTCGTAGACCTCCGGTCCGGTCCGGGCCGCGCCGTGCTCGAACCGCAGGGCGATGGCGCCGGCGACCATGTCGGCCCGGGGTGCGGCGGACAGGGCGGCCACTCCCCGTTCCAGCCAGTCGGGGTGCGGTGAGCAGTCGGCGTCGGTGAAGGCGATGACCTCACCGGTGGCCGACTCCAGCCCCTTGTTGCGCGCCGCGTAGGAACCCTTGCGGGTCTCGCTGAGCAGCCTGAAGCGGGAGTCGCCGGCCGGCAGCGCCGACGCGACGTCCTCGGTGGAGTTGTTGTCGACGACCACGACGTCCACCAGTTCGGCGGGGTAGGTCTGCGCCCGCAGGGACGCCAGGCAACCCCGCAGCAGGTCCACGCCGTTGTGGACCGGTACGATGACGGTCACGGTCGGCAGGTCCGGAGCGCTCATCGGGACAGGACCTCCAGCAGTCGGTGGGCGTTGAGCTGCGGTGAGAACTCCGAACGGACGTGCTCGCGTCCCGCGGCTCCCATGCGCCCCCGACCGGCCGCACCGGCGTCGGCCAGGGCCACCAGGGCGTCGGCGAGCAGATCGGCCCGCCCCGGGGGCACCAGCCGGCCCGAGATCCCGTCCTGGACGAGTTCGGGGATGCCGGCGATGGGGGTCGTCACCACGGGCGCGCCGGTGGCCATGGCCTCCATGAGGACGACGGGGACACCTTCGGCGAAGCTCGGCAGGCAGAACACGTCCGACCACGCGTACAGGGCCGGCAGGTCCTCGTTGGCGACGGGGCCGACGAGGGTGACGTGGTCCTGCAGACCCTGGTCGGCGATCTGCCGGGCGAGGTCGTCGTGCAGGGGGCCCCGCCCCACGATCCGCACGTCGAGGGGGACGTCGGGACGGCGGCGGCGCAGGACGTCGACCGCGGCCACGAGGACGGACGGCCCCTTCTCCGGCACCAGCCGGCCCACGAACAGCACCCGCAGGCCCGCACCGTCCCGCTGGAGCCGTTCGGCTCCGGCGTCGGCGAACTTCTCGACGTCGACCGCCATGCGCACCAGGTGGAGCTTGTCCCACTCCTGCGGGGGGCTGTGCCGCATGAGCTGGCCGCGGCAGAAGTCGCTGATGCAGGCGACGGCGTGGGCCGAGCGCACCTTGGCGGGCAGGTCGAACGCCTCCACCGCTTCGAACTCGGTGGGACCGTGCATGGTCATCGTCCAGCGCCACCCGGAGTCGGGACCCTCCACGGCGAGGCCGAGCGCGACGACGAGCCGGGCCACGTCGGCGCCGTTGTTGGCGAAGTGCACGTGCACGTGGCGGATCCCGCGCTCGCGCAACGTGTCGAACAGCAGGAGGGCTTCGGCGAGGTAGAAGGCCTGCCACGTCCGCGACCGTGCGGTGGCGGGCCCCGAACGTGCTGCCGCGGCGGCGGTCCGCACCAGGCCGGGCAGGCCGGTCCGCACGGTGCGCAGCCCGGCCCGGGCCCAGTCCCGGGGCGGTGAGCCCAGCAGGGTGGTGGTGGTGGCGGCCTCCGCGCGGCTGCGCGGCGACAGCTGGGTCTCGGCCGGTGCCGGCCGGACCGTGAACGTGTGCACCTCCACGCCCTGCGCCCGCAGCGATTCGACCTCGTTCTCGATGAAGGCGTGCGACAAGGAGGGGTAGCTGCTGACGAGGTACGCCACCGGCCCGACGCCCCCCTCGTGCGCGGACACGTCGCGATCCGCTGTCGGGGTCGGGCTGCCGGGCGGGGGGGACGGCCGCAGTCCGGCCGTCGCGTCGGATCCCGTCATGCGCCGAACAGTAACCACTCCGGAGCGTCCGACACCATTCACACCTCGTGACGCCAGGGGGGCAACTGGATGACCTTCACCACTGTCCGCGCCGCTATCGTGACGGGTGAAGGTGACGTGACGGAAGGAGAGGTGTGCCACGCGCTCCAGTTCGGCCGGACCGGTCGTCAGACCGAGTTCACACCCTCGGCGTCGAGCACGACCGTCCGTCGTCTGACGACGGCGGGGACACCGACGGCGGTCGCACCGCCGGGAACGTCGTCGACCACCACGGCCCCGGCTCCGATCTTCGCGCCCGGCCCGACGACCACCGGCCCGATGATCGTCGCTCCCGCGCCGACGTACGCTCCGTCCTCGATGACGGGAGGTCGCCCCGGTCCGGAGACCCCGACGGTGACGCGGTGGTACAACGTGACCCCTGCGCCGATCCGGGTGTCGGGGTGGAGTATCACGCCGCGACCTCCGTGCGGCAGCCTGAGTCCTGCGCCGCAGTCGATCTCCCGGGGGAGTTCGGCTCCGATGAGCCCGCGCACCCAGACGGCGTCGCACACGGTGTGCAGACGACGCAAGAGGGTTGCGGCCAGGCCAGGACGACGGTGAACGGCCTGCCCCAAGCGCCAGACCCCCAGCGTCGCGCGGGATTCCCAGAAGGGGTTGCGGGCGAAGTCCTGAGTGAGCTGCTCGCGCCACCGGGTCCCGGCACCGGACCACTTCTGCCGTACGGTCATGCTGTCCCTCCTGGTCGGCCGAAGACTGTTCGACTGGCGCGCCGATGTCAGCGTCGTGTTCGGACTGTAACCACTCTTGACCCCAACCACCATTATTCGTGACCGCGATCCGAGGAGACACATGACCGCTATCCCCGAGACCGGCCCGGACGTGGCAGACGTCACCGTCGTCATGCCCGCGATGAACCGCGCCCACCTCATCGGCCGTGCGCTCGAGAGCGTCGCCGCCCAGACCGTGCGTCCGCGCGAGGTGATCGTCGTGGACGACGCCTCCACCGACGACACGGTGGCCGTGGCCCGCGAGCACGGGGCGACCGTGATCGAGCTGCCGGTCAACGGGGGGAGCGGCCCGGCTCGCAACCGGGGCATCGAGGCCGCGACCACCGAGTGGATCGCCTTCCTGGACAGCGACGACGCATGGCACCCCGATCACCTCGAGAAGGTGCTGGCGCCGTCGGCCGGTCACGTCCTCGTCGCCGGTGCCGGCAGTTCCACCGGAGGACGGCTGCTGGGGAACGCCTGGCGTCGCGACGTCGAACTGACGTCCATCGACCTGGTGGCGCCGGGGGACATGGTCTGCACGAGCGGGACGATCGTGCGCAAGCAGGCCCTGCTGGACGCCGGGCTGTTCAGGTCGCTGCGCCGGGCGCAGGACCTGGACATGTGGGTCCGCGTCCTGCAGCAGGGGTCGGGTCTGGCGTTGGCCGACTCCACCTTCACCTACCACCTGCACGAGCAGCAGGCGATCAACGACACCGAGCTCATGCGCGAGTGCTACACCCGGATCGTCGAGCACTGCGCCGAGCAGTCCTGGTTCTCGGCCGCCGACGTCGACCGGGCGTTCACGAAGTGGCGCTGGGACGACCTGCGGGCCGCCCAGGCCGGTCGCGACGTCGGTGCGGTCGCCCGACACGCCGGGTGGTTCGTCCGGCGACCGCACACGTGGGGTTCGCTGTCCAAGCTGCTGCGGGGGCGGCGCCTGAGCAGGACCCGCGGCTGAGTCAGGGGCGGACGTACCCCGCGGGGACGCCGTAGTCCATCGGCAGCGCCTGCAGCCGGTCCCAGGGGAAGTTCTTCATGATCGCGTAGCTGGGCTTCCCCTTCATCAGCGTCGTCCACGGGTTCACCCCCGTGTCGGCCTTCACCGCGCTGGGGCTCTCGGCGACCACCGCGACCGCGCCGGCCCGGTCGGTGACGATGAAACCGTACTTCTGGGCGGCCTTGGCGATCGCCCTGGCGATCGGCGTCAGCTTGAGGGCGTCGACGTTCACGGTCGGGTCCAGCCGGAAGCGCAGACCCTCCGGGATCGCGTCGGCGGCGGTGTCGATGCCGTCGCTGCGCTGGGCGGGCCAGCTGAAGGTGCTCGCCTCCTGCACGTCCACCAGCTGCAGGGACAACGCGTGGTCGATGACCCCCGCCTGCGCGTCCCCGATGAGGACCGACCCGCCGGAGACGGCCAGGCCCGACGCGGCCGCACCCCAGTACCCGTCGAAGTACCCCGGGCTCGTGGAGACGCCGTCGATGCGACCGCCCCAGCACGCCTGCCAGGTCCCGTTGACGCGCTTGGCCTTCCAGAACTCCCAGAGCTGGTCGGTCTCGGGCGAGTAGATGGTGAGCTGCCCGTCGGTCCCGGCGGCGGGGACGGCGCCGTCGGGGATCGGCACCTGCGAGAACTGGCCCCCCTCGCCCAAGAGTCCGCTCGGCGTGTACGGCTTGCGCTGGCAGTTGTTCCAGGCCACGTCCACCCGCTGTTGCGTGGCGTTGACGGTGTAGATGCTGGTGCCGTACTGGTTCACGTTGAACGCCGCCGTGCCGTAGTTCGCCGCGACCTGCCCGGTGACGTTGCTCACCAGCGCGGCGGAGTCCGGGTTCACCGGTGCCTTGCTGACGTCGGTCCGCCACACGCTCGTCGCCGAGAAGATCCCCCCGGTGGGAGCCTGGTCGGCGATGACGTCGGAGGCTCCGGCGAGGGAGGGGGAGGCGGACAGCGTGAGGATGCTGGTGGTGGCGACCAGGCAGAGGAACGCCTTCTTCATCGTGCGCACGTGAGGTCCTTGGGGGTTTCGGGGGGTGGGGACCTTCCAGGGATCGGCCCGGGCGGTGGGGACGCCGCATCGCCCGGGAGTGCGAACCTGTTCGGAGCAACCGGCTCACTCTGCCGGGTCGGACCCGCGGCGACGCCGAAGAGCCCCACCTCCCGCAGGGGAGGTGGGGCTCTTCGGCACGGGGCGTGGCGCGGTCGGTCAGAGGTTCTTCCCGTAGTCGGCCGGCAGGGCCTGCATCTTGTCCCACGGGAAGTTGGCGAAGATGCTGTAGCTGGGCTTGCCCTTCATGAGCGACTTCCAGGGGTTGACGCCGGTGCTCGTCTTGGCCGCGTTGGGGCTCTCCGCGGTGATCGCGACGGCACCGCCCTTGTCGGTGATGATGAAACCGTACTTCTGCGCGGCTCTCGCCACCATCTTGGCGATGGGCGTCAGCTTGAGCGAGTCGACGTCGACGCTGGGATCCAGACGGAAACGGGTCCCCTCGGGGATCGCGTCCGGGGACTTGTCCTGGCCGTCGCTGCGCTGGGCGGGCCAGCTGAAGTCGGTGTAGAGCGCGGCGTTGACGAGCTGCAGGGACAGGGCGTGGTCGATGACCCCGGCCTGCGCGTCCTTCACGAGGACGGCGCCGCCGGAGACGGCGAGGCCCGTCGCGCTGGCGCCCCAGTGCCCGTCGAAGTGCCCCCGGCTGGTGGAGACGCCGTCGATGCGACCACCCCAGCACGCCTGCCACTTGCCGTCGACCTTCTTGGCCTTCCAGAACTCCCACAGCTGGTCGCTGGAGGGGGAGTAGATCGCCAGGTGGTTGTCGGTCCCGGCGGCGGGCACGGCGTCGTCCGGGATCGGGACCTGCGTGAACTGCCCACCCTCACCGAGCAGACCCGAGGGGGTGTAGTTCTTGCGCTGGCAGTTGTCCCAGGCGACGTCGATGCGGGGCTGGCTCGCGTCGACGGTGTAGATGCTCGTCCCGAAGGAGTTGACGTTGAAGGCGGCCGCGCCGTAGTACTTCTGGACCTGGCCGGCCAGGTTGGCCACCAGGGCGGGGGAGTTCGCGGCCACGGGGGCGGAGGAGACGTCGGTCTTCCAGACGCTGGACGCGCCGAACACCCCGCCGGTGGGGGCGCCTGACCACCCGCCGGTGGGGGTGGAGTCCGCCGGCACGGAGGTGATGCGGGGGGCGCTCGCGACCGCGCGCTGCTTGGCCGTCACGGTGACGGGGCCGGTGCCCGCGGAGGCGGCGGGCGCGATGGACACGACGGTGGCGGCGACGAGTGCGGTGGCTGCGGCGAGGGACAACGGCTTGCGCATGGGATGGACTCCTGGCGAGAACGACGGTTGCCCCCCATGCATCGGGCAGCTTCCTCCGCCTCCTGCGCCTGAAGGGGTGCATTCCCCGCCGTTGCACACGACCGGGTGAGGGCCCTGGGCGCCGGGGTCACTCTGGGTGGAGGTGCCGGGGGCCAGGCGCCTCGACGGTCCCTGCCCGGTCGGAGCAGCGCGTCACCGTCACGCTGCGTCCGTGCCCGGCGTGCCGTTGCCGCCGGTCGAGGACGCGGGCGCGGCGGTCCGGTGACGCTGCGTCCGGAGTGCGACCGCCGTGTGCGCGGACGGTGATGACCGTGCGTCCGTCCTCCCTGCCGGTGACCACTGGACGGGGGGAGGCGGTGCTCTGCGTGACAGGATCTCGCCATGAGCGAGCAGCGGACCCCGCCCGCCCGGAAGCCCGCCCGGAAGGACGTCCGTCCCCGGTGGATCGCTGCGGGTGGCGTCGTCGTCGTCCTGGTCCTCGTCGTCACGGCGCTGCTCGTCCGTGGAGGAGGATCGCCCACGCCGGGTCCGACGGGGCGGGACGAGGACGTGGCCCTCCCGGAGGACTACCCGTTCTCCGCCGAGAGCGTGTGGCGCCAGGACATCAGCGACGCGCCGGTGGCCGACAACTCCGCGGCGCAGGTGGCGGAGATCGCCCAGCAGGTCGAGAGCAAGCACGACGGGGTGGCGGCGTTCAACGTCAACCGGTTCCAGGTCGCGTTCTACACCGTCGGTCCCGACCAGCCTCGTGTCGACGTGGACTGGAACGACTGCCAGAAGAAGGGGTACACCCCCCGGGGCCTGCTGGGAGAGGACGGGCAGTTCACGGACGTGCCGATCCCGGACGACGCGGTCCCCGCCGCCGGGACCGACGGGCAGCTCACCGTCTACTCGCCCGAGACCGACCAGCTCTGGGAGTTCTGGAAGGCGGAGAAGACCGACTCCGGGACGTGGCAGGCCTGCTGGGGCGGGCGCATGGACGACGTGTCCCGTTCCCCCGGGTACTTCGACGGGGGATTCGGGTCCAGTGCCACGGGTCTGGGGCTGGCGGGGGGCATGGTGTGGGTCGACGACGCCCGGAGCGGGACGATCGACCACGCCCTGTCCCTGCAGCTGACCGCGGCTCGCCACTGGAAGACCTTCAGCTGGCCGGCCCAGCGCAGCGACGGGAACGACCGGGACGAGGACGCGGTCCAGGAGGGGACCCGGTTGCGCCTCGACCCCGACGTCGACGTCGACCAGCTCGGGCTGACGCCCCTGGCGGCCATGATCGCCCGGGCCGCCCAGAAGTACGGCTTCATCGTCACCGACCGCGCCGGGTCCGTCGCCATCACCGCCGAGAGCGGGCAGGAGCTGGCGCAGGACAACCCCTGGCCCGCCCTCATGGGGGACGCCAAGTCCTACGAGGTCATGGCGGGCTTCCCCTGGGACGACCTGCAGGCCCTGCCGCGCAACTACGGCAAGCCGAGCCGGTCCGCGAGCCCGTCGGCGGGGGGCTGACGGAGCTTCCCGCCACCGGGCCCCGGCCGGGCGACCTACAGGCCCCCGAGCTCGCTCGACAGGGTCTCGGCCGCTTCGACGGCGCGGGTGACCACCTCCGGCACGCGGTCTCCGGGGCGCCGGGACTTCACGATGCGTGCCGGGTTCCCCGCGACCACCGTCCACGGGGGGACGTCGGCCACGACGACGGACCCGGCCCCGACGATGGAACCGGTCCCGATGCGGCGGCCGGGCAGGATCGTGCAGCCGGCGCCGATCCAGACGTCGTCCTCGATGACGATCGGCCGGTCGGGGCGGAACCCCTGCTGGTTCATCGGGACGTCGACGGCAGCCGTCTCGTGGGCCGAGGCCAGCAGGACGCAGCGGGGACCCATCATGACGTCCCGGCCGATGTGGACCGGGCCGATGACGAGGGCGTCCATCCCGATGTCGGAGCGGTCCCCGAGCCGGATCCCCTTCCCGGAGCCGAACCAGGCCCCGTGCTCGACGTTCACGTCGTCGCCGCACCGGTCGAGCATCGCCCGGGCGCTCAGGGCGCGCAGCCGCCGGGCGGCCCGTCCACCGGGGCGCGGTGACCAGGGCAGGTGCCGCGTCAGCGCCAGGTAGGAGGCCGCTCCCGCGAGCCGTCGCGCCCGGGCCAGGGCCCGGACCAGGGGGTCGTCAGCGCCCGGGGCCGGGTTCGCCCCCGAGGCTGGGTCGTCGGTCGTCATCGGGTCGCCCCTTCGTCAGGTGGGGGATGAGTGCGATCCCCGCCAGCATCCAGACCAGGGAGTTGGGCAACGGGTAGGGCGTCGGACTCAACATGATCGTCACACCCCAGACCGCCGTGACGGCGGTCGACAACGACCGCCAGCCGAGCAGGTCCGGTTGATCCTCAGCGTAACCGCGCTGGAAGATCGCCCGCACCGGCCCCAGCAGGATGCAGGCGACGAACACGGCGGCGCCGGGCACGCCGATCTCGGCGGCGCGTCCCAGCAGGACGTTGTGGACCTCGATGTCGACGTTGGTGATCGGGTAGGTGTCCGCCTGGCGCACCCAGTCGCGGGACACGTCGATGAACCGCAGCCAGCCGACCCCGGTCAGCGGGTGCTCCTCGACGATCCTCACGGCGGCGGCGTTGGTGTTGGCCCGGTCGTAGACCGAGCGCGTGGTCCCTGCGCGTTCGTCCGTGCTCTGGCTGAGCCCGGGGACGAAGGTCAGCAGGGCGACGACGAGGACCGCGGTGCCCGCGAGGACCGCGGGCAGCAGTCGCCGTCCGCGGGCGGAACCCAGCATGGCGACGACGATGCCGCCCACGGTGCCCAACCAGACCGAGCGCGTCAGGGATTCCAGCACCCCGGCACCGGCCAGGACGACGGTGGCGACGGCGACGGCGCGCCACGCACCCCGGAACCGCGTGGCGACGAGCGCCGCGGCGAAGGTGGTCGCCGAGCAGGCCATCCCCATCGCCTCCGAGGCGACGAAAGGACCTCGCGCCCGGCCGAACTGGATGCCGACCGACGGGTCGGAGACGTAGCTGGGGAAGACGAGGCTCCACACCTTCAGGGTCTCCATGAGCGCCGTGAAACCCAGGTACAGCCCCAGGAGCGTGAGCGCCTTCAGGAGGAGGTCCCGCCGGGCGACGGTGTTGAAGACCACCGGGGCGACGGTGAACAGGAGGAAGGGGACCACCAGACGGTCGAGCAGCGCGAACAGGCCCGAGGACTGGAACAACGTCGAGTGCCCCGCGGCGGAGGCCGTGGCGATCAGGACCAGGACGACCATCGCGACGTGGGCGGGCCGCAGCCGCAACGTCGTCCGGCGCCAGGCCCAGGGGTCGAGGACGAGCAGCACCATCCCGAGCCCGAAGAACAACCGGTCCAGCCCCACCGGGAGGTGGAAGGCGTCCCAGTGGCCCGAGAAGACGTTGCACAGGACGGCCGCGATGAGGCACCACAGGTACAGGGGGCGCTCGGGTTCGGCGTCGGCCCCCACCGGGGGGCCGCTCTGGCCGGTGGATCGGTGGCGCGGGGACGCCGTCCCCGCAGCGGGGCCGGTCACCGGCGCGGTGCCCCGGACGTCGTCTCGTCGGGGGAGGCCGTCGTGGAGGTCGTGGAGCCGGATCGGTCCGGCGTCCCGTCCGCGTCCAGGACGACGGTTTGGGAGGTCCGACGGCGGTCCAGGTGGACCGCGACGGCCAGAGCGATGAGGAACCCGGCGGCCGCACCGACCAACCCGAACTGCTGGATCGTGCTGGACCGGTTGTCGCTCTCCAGCTGCCCGGCGCGGATGATCCGCAGGCCCCCCGCGACCGGGACCTCCGTCACGGCCCCGCGGTACTGCTGGCTCAGGCCGAGCTGCTGCACGGTCAGGACGTCGACCTGGGCGGAGGCCTGCTCGACGGCGGCCTTGGCGGCGTCGATCACCGGCTGCGCTGCCTCGCCGGCGGTGACCGACGCGAGGTTGCCCTCGGCATCGGCCAGGGCCTGCTTGGCGGCCGCGACGCGGTTCGACATGTCCGTGTACTGCTGCAGCAGCTGGTCGGAGTCGTTCCCCGACGCGGCGTTGACCTGGTCGACCAGCTGCTGGGCCACGGCCTGCGCCCCGGTGGTGGCGGCGTCCTCCGTCCGCGCCTGGACCTCGATGCGGATGACGCTGGACCCGGGGATGGGGGAGGCCGAGACCCGCGACACGTCATCGGCCGCGTCCCCCAGCAGGGGCGCGATCGACGCCTGTGCCTGGGCGTCGTTGACGTAGCGGCTGACGTCCGCCGCGAGCTGGTTCGCCCCGGTGGAGTACCCGGCCACCAGGCGCGCGTCCAGGCTCTCGCTCCCCACGGCCACACGGGCCTCCCCCAGGTAGACCGGTGTCCTGAGGAAGGCGGCGGCGACGCCGAGGACGGCACCGGCGAGGATGATCAGGACGGCCAGCCAGCGACGGGCGGCCAGCGCCCGCAGGGGGGTGGTGGGGGTGCTGCGGACTGCTTCAGCCACGGAGACTGCTCCATCTGTCTCGGGGAGTGGTGCGAGCGGTAGTCGCATCGGGGCAGAGAGTACCCAGAACCGTGCGGATGCTGCCGTCACGGGAACCAGGGGCGCACGCTCCGCGACGGTGAGTAACCAACTTCACGGAGAGTCGGACCTGGGCGATCAGGCGGAGCGCACGCGTCCGGGGGAGTCGGACGGCGCCTCGTCACCGGAGACCGACCGCAGCGGGCGGACGACCCGGGCCGGCACGCCGGCGATGAGCGACCCGGGCGGGAAGGCGCCGCGGACGACGGCTCCCGCCGCGACGACCGAGCCGGCGCCGATGTGGCTGCCGCGCAGGACGATCGACCCCGCGCCGATCCAGACGTCGTCCTCGATCACCACCGGGCTCGTGCGATAGGCGCCGCGGTCGGTCCCGACCGGCTCGAAGACGTGGTCCTCGTCGTGGATCGAGACGCGTTCCCCCAGCCGGCAGCGGTCGCCCACGGTCAGGGATTCGAAGACCGACAGGAAGGCACCGGTGTTGACGAAGACGTCGTCACCCCAGCGGAGGTGACCTTCGACGTGGAAGGTGCTGTCGCCGGCGATCGTGCACCGCAGCCCCCGGTCGAAGGTGGCCGCCGACCCCAGCTCGAGCCGGGTCCGTGGACCGACGGCCACCGGGGTCCCGCGGAGCGCGGGGTGCGCCGCCCCCGCGGCGAGGAAGCGCGCCCGCCGGCCGAGGCGTCCCCACGCCCGCCGTGCGGTGGTCACGACGGGGTGGGGCGGGCGGGGTGAAGTCCTCGTCACGCTCTGCATAGTCATCGAGTGTCGACGGGCACGGCAAGGCTCATGCCCCGCTTTCGGCGCGAATGCGCCCATCTTGGCCGGTACTCCCCACCATCTTCACGAACGGCCGCACCGAAGCTACCCCCTGCTATGGTGCGCAACCGTAGGTAGCAGTGGCTTCCTTCGCATGCGACTCGACGCCGAGGACGTGGTGGTTGCGGAGCGGCGAGGAGGGTGGAACCGGTGGGCACCACCGTCAAGGCGTCACGCGCGGAACGCAACGACCTGGCGCTGGAGCGCGGGTCGGTCGAGCGCGTCGGCGGTCACAGCGCCCGGGGCGTGGCGTGGACGCTGGCCGGTCAATGGGGCCTGCAGGTCTTCCGCACGGCGAGCATCGTCGTGCTGGCCCGCCTCCTGACCCCCGACGACTACGGGCTCATGTCCATGGCCTGGGTGATCACCGGGTTCATCGCCACGGTGGGGAGCCTGGGGCTGTCCGAGGCGATGGTCCAGCGGGACCGGGTCACCCACGCCCAGGCGAGCACCCTGTTCTGGCTGAACCTGGCCCTGGGGGTCGTGCTCACGCTGCTGGTGGCCGCCGCCGCGCCCGTGGTGGCGTGGTTCTACGGCCGTCCCGAACTCGTCGGGATCACCCTGGCGCTGTCCGTGACGTTCTTCCTGGGGTCGCTGACCGTCCAGCACCAGGCGCTCCTCCTGCGCGGCCTGAACTTCAGGACGCTGGCGATCCGCAACTTCGTCGGTGGTCTGGCGGAGATCGCCGTCTCGATCGTCGCCGCCCTCCTGGGAGCGGGGTACTGGTCCCTGGTGGCGGGTCAGCTGGCCCGGGCCCTCCTCACGATCGTCATCCTGTGGGGGTCGGTGGACTGGCGTCCCTCCCGTCCCCGGCGGGGAGCTGGCGTGCGGTCCCTGGTCTCCTTCGGGGGCGGCATCAGCACCTTCCGGATCCTCGACTACGCGTCGAAGAACGCCGACAACCTGGTCATCGGGAAGTTCCTGGGCGGTGACGCCCTCGGTCTGTACAGCCGGGGTTACGGCCTCCTGATGGCCCCCCTGCAGCAGATCCACGGACCGGTGGCGAACGTGGTGCGCCCGACCATGGCCGCCCTGTTCAAGGAACCGGACCGGTACCGCCGCTACTACCTCGGTGCGCTCAGCGGTCTGTGCTTCCTGGTCGCCCCGGTGGTCGTCGTGCTCGCCGTCCTGGCCGACCAGGTCGTGCTCGTCCTGCTCGGACCGCAGTGGCTGGCCTCGGCCGAGGTGTTCCGCTGGCTCTCGGTCGCCGGGCTCCTGCAGGTGGTCGGTTTCACCAACGGGTGGTTGTACGCGACCTCCGGGCGGTCCTGGGCGTGGGCGCGGTGGGCGCTCATCAGCCGCCCGGTGCTCATCGCCTCCTTCTTCGTCGGGCTGCCCTGGGGCATCGACGGGGTCGCGATCGCCTACGCCGTGTCCCAGCTGATCCTCACGCCCATCGGCATCGCCCGGGCGGGCAAGGGCACCCCGGTGTCGCTGCGCGACGTGCTCCGGACGTCGGTCCGTCCGGCGGTGGTCGCCGCGGTGTGCGGGGGAGTGGCGGCCTCGACCGGGATGCTGGTGCCCGACGCGTCCGGTCTCGTCCAGCTGGTGGTGCGCGGCGGTGCGGCCGGTCTCGCCGGTGTCCTGCTGGTGGTCCTGTGGCCCCGCGCTCGGCGCGAGGTCCTGGGGCTCTACCACTCGGTCCGGCACCGCTAGGTCGGACCGTTCACTTGTGCTCGTGCCCGTAGTCGGATGATGAGGTCGGGAGAGAACGTGGAGAACGTCGTGGAGAACGCCCCGGAGGTCTCGGTGGTGATCCCGGTGCGCAACGGTGCCCGCACCATCGTGCAGCAGCTCGACGCCCTGGCCGCCCAGCGCACCTCGCGACGGTTCGAGGTGCTGGTGGCGGACAACGGGTCCGACGACGGGACCGCCGGGGTCGTCCAGGAGTGGGCCCGCGGTCGTGCCGCCGACGTCCGGGTCGTCGACGCGAGCCACCGGGCGGGGTCCAACGTCGCCCGCAACGCGGGCACCGCGGCCGCCCGTGCGGAGAAGGTCCTGATCTGCGACGCCGACGACGAGGTGGACGCCGGGTGGCTCGACGCGCTCGCGGAAGGCCTCGACCGCGCCGACGGTGTCGGGGGAACGCTCGAACGCGTGAAGCTGAACGACGAGTACATCCGTCGCTGGGGGCCGCCCGGCGGGCAGACGGGGATCGTGAAGCAGCTGGGGTACCTCCCGCGGCCGATCGGTGCGAACTGCGGTTTCCGTCGTTCGGTCTGGGAATCGCTGGGGGGGTTCAACGAGGACTACGTCCGGGGCGGTCCGGAGACCGAGTTCTACTGGCGTCTGCAGTTGGCGGGCTTCTCCCTGCTCGACGTGCCCGAAGCCGTCGTCCACTACCGGATGCGGGCCGAGCTGAAGGCGTCCGTCAAGCAGATGTACATCTGGGGCCGGCAGTCCCCCATGCTGTACCGCGACTTCCGTCCGCGGGGGATGACCTTCGACGCCAAGGAGTCGCTGGACCGGTGGGTCTACTTCCTGCGTCTGGTCAAGCGCAGCGGGCGCGGCCCGCGCGACCGCCTCGAAGCCCTGCGCCAGGGTGGTTACCGCCTGGGCAGGCTCGTCGGCAGCGTGAAGTACAGGGTCGTCTTCTTCTGAGGACCGGCCCGGCGCGGGGGGGGGCGGGTCCCGGCGACGACGAACCTTGCCGCTGAGGGTATCGCCGCGCTACTGTCCGTCACGTCCCGCTCAGGGTGCCGGTGGTTGAACGGCAGGTGCGACGGGCGGGACCGGTGCGGTGGGCCTCCCCGGTCGAACGACGCACGCGCCCCCGCTCACGGGTTCTCCTGCTGGACCCTGCCCCGCGGAGGCGTTCGCCTCCTGCGGTCCGCGGAGGAGCACCGGATCGGACGGGCTGTCCGGCCGACACGTCCAGCACACGAGATTCGTACACGGAGGAACAGCGCGTCATGCGGATGACTGTCATCGGGTGTGGGTACCTCGGCGCCGTCCATGCAGCGTGCATGGCCGAGCTGGGGCACGAGGTCATCGGGATCGACGTGGACCCCGAGAAGGTCGCGGCCCTGCAGGCCGCGCGGGCCCCGTTCTACGAACCGGGTC
>NZ_JBGFTU010000026.1:0-52422 GCF_041276425.1 Kineococcus halophytocola
ATCGCCCACCTCAAGACCCGCTGGCGGGCTCTACGCCACGTCAGCCTGTGCCCCTGGCGCATCAGCGCGATCGTCGCCACCGCCTTGGTCCTGAGCCGAATGGAGAACCGCTACTGACAAAGGCTCAGAGTCTTCACGCAATGAACCCCGCAGAAGTGCACGAACTGTACCAGCGCATCGCCCGCGCCCTCCTGAAGGAGGTGCCACCGGACTGGGTCAAGATCGAGGTCGTCTACTGGCAGGCCGCCCGCACCGGTGGAGGCAAACTGTGGGTGTTCCGAACCGATGGAACCCGGCAGTGGCTCCGCCACGTCGGCCGCGACTTCGACAAGACGGTTCGCGAGTTGCGCAGTGCTCTCTACCGAGAAGGCCGTGGTGCCTGGTACACCGCCACCTGCCTCCTCACCCGCGACGACGGCCGCATCCAGTTCGACTTCGACTACGACCACGAACCCCAGTGGAGCACCCCGGTCTCCCCCTCAGCTACGTCGAAGACCTGGAGATGTTCCCCCGCGACCCAGAACACATCCCCGACTGGCTGCACGAGAAGTTCACCGCCGCCGGTCGCCTGCCCCACTACCTCACCCACCCCGCGCTGTGAAGCCCCACCCGTGAGGGCAGCCACCCGGTGAGAACCGACGACGTCCACGAGCTGCCCGGACGAACGGGGAGGACGCGACGAGATCCCCGGTGACGACCGCCACCGGGGATCTCGTCCCGTCCGTGCTCTTCCCGTCAGATCGAGACGGCGTTCTCCGCCCGCCGCACCACGAGCCCAGCCGAACCCGACGCCGGGTCGTCGAGGTCGAAGCTGCCGCGCGCGACGTCCACCTCGACGGTGTCGCCGTCACGGACCTCCCCGGACAGGATCGCCCGCGCGAGGCGGTCGCCGATCTCGCGCTGCACGAGCCGGCGCAGCGGCCGGGCCCCGTAGGCGGGGTCGTACCCGGAGATCGCCAGCCAGTCCTTCGCCGCGTCGCTCACGTCGAGGACGAGGCGGCGGTCGGCGAGGCGGTCGGCCATCTTCTGCACCTGGATCTCCACGATCCGCGACAGCTCCTGCGTCGACAGCGGGTCGAACACCACGACGTCGTCGAGCCGGTTGAGGAACTCCGGCTTGAAGTTCGCCCGGACCGCGCTCATGACGGCGTCGTGCTTGGTGGCCTGCGACAGCTCGGGGTCGACGAGGAACTGCGACCCGAGGTTGGAGGTGAGCACGAGGATGACGTTGCGGAAGTCCACCGTGCGACCCTGGCCGTCGGTGAGGCGACCGTCGTCGAGGACCTGCAGGAGGATGTCGAACACCTCCGGGTGGGCCTTCTCCACCTCGTCCAGCAGGACGACCGAGTACGGCCGGCGTCGGACGGCCTCGGTGAGCTGGCCGCCCTCCTCGTACCCGACGTACCCCGGAGGGGCGCCGACGAGGCGCGCGACGGCGTGCTTCTCGGAGTACTCGCTCATGTCGATGCGGACCATGGCGCGTTCGTCGTCGAAGAGGAAGTCGGCCAGGGCCTTGGCCAGTTCCGTCTTCCCGACCCCGGTGGGACCGAGGAACAGGAACGACCCGGTCGGGCGGTCGGGGTCGTTGACCCCGGCCCGCGAGCGCCGGACGGCGTCGGAGACCGCCTGCACGGCAGCGGTCTGACCGATGAGCCGGGCACCGAGGAAATCCTCCATGCGCAGCAGCTTCTCGGTCTCGCCCTCCAGCAGCCGGCCGGCGGGGATGCCCGTCCAGCCGGCGATGACCTCGGCGATGTCGTCGGGACCGACCTCGTCGGCGACCATCGGTGCGCTCGCCGCGACGTCCTGCTCGGCGGCCTGGGCGTGGGCGAGTTCGGCTTCCAGGGCGGGGATCTTGCCGTAGAGGATCTCGCTGGCGGCGCCGAGGTCGCCCTCGCGCTGGAGGCGTTCGGCCTGCGAGCGCAGTTCGTCGACCTGGTGCTTGAGGTCACCGACGCGGTTGAGGCCGGCCTTCTCCTGCTCCCAGCGGGCGGTGAGGGCGGTGAGCTGCTCCTGCTTGTCGGCGAGGTTCTGGCGCAGGGCCACCAGGCGTTCGCGGCTGGCGGCGTCGTCCTCCTTGCCGAGGGCGAGTTCCTCCATCCGCATCCGGTCCACGGCGCGGCGCAGTTCGTCGATCTCGACGGGCGAGGAGTCGATCTCCATGCGCAGCCGGGAGGCGGCCTCGTCGACGAGGTCGATGGCCTTGTCCGGGAGCTGCCGGCCGGGGATGTACCGGTCGGACAGGGAGGCGGCGGCGACGAGGGCGGCGTCGGAGATGGCGACCTTGTGGTGGGCCTCGTACCGCTCGCGCAGCCCGCGCAGGATGCCGATGGTGTCGGGGACGGAGGGTTCGCCGACGAAGACCTGCTGGAACCGGCGTTCGAGGGCGGGGTCCTTCTCGATGCGTTCGCGGTACTCGTCGAGGGTGGTCGCCCCGACGAGGCGGAGCTGACCGCGGGCCAGCATGGGCTTGAGCATGTTCCCGGCGTCCATGGCACCCTCGCCGGCGCCCGCGCCGACGACGGTGTGCAGCTCGTCGATGAAGGTGACGACCTGGCCCTCGGACCCCTGGATCTCGGCCAGGACGGCCTTGAGGCGTTCCTCGAACTCCCCGCGGTACTTCGCGCCGGCGACCATGGAGGCGATGTCGAGGGAGATGAGCCGCTTGCCGCGCAGCGATTCGGGGACGTCGCCGGCGACGATGCGCTGGGCCAGCCCCTCCACGACGGCGGTCTTGCCGACGCCGGCCTCCCCGATGAGGACGGGGTTGTTCTTGGTGCGGCGGGACAGCACCTGCACGACGCGGCGGATCTCGGCGTCGCGGCCGATGACCGGGTCGAGGCGGCCCTGGCGGGCCTGCTCGGTGAGGTCGACGCCGTACTTCTCCAGCGACTTGTAGGTGCCCTCGGGGTCCGGTGAGGTGACCTTCGCGCCGCCGCGCACGGACGGCAGGGCGTCGAGCAGGGCGTCGCGGGTGGCGCCGACGGCCCGCAGCGCCTCCCCGGCGGCGGACGTGGAGGCGGCCGCGCCGAGCAGCAGGTGCTCGGTGGAGACGTAGGCGTCGTCCAGCGCGCGGGCCTCGTCGCCGGCGGCCTGCATGAGCGCCAGGGCGGGGCGGGACAGCTGCGGCTGGCTGACGTTGGTGCCCGAGGCGCTGGGCAGCGAAGCGAGGGCGCCGTCGACGCGGCGCACGACGAGGGGCTGCTCGGCCCCGACGGCGGCGAGCAGGTGCCCGGCGACACCGTTCTCCTGCCCCAGCAGCGCGGCGAGGACGTGCAGCGGTTCGACCTGGGCGTGACCGGCGGAGGTGGCGCGACCGACGGCGTCGGCCAGCGCCTCCTGGGCGCGGGTGGTGAGCTTGAGGTCCACGGACTACCTCCAGACAGGGTGGACTGACGACACTGGTGACAACTCTGCCAGACTTGAGCTTGTTCCGCTCAACTCTGGTGAGTTGATCACCCGGGGAGCACAGTGGGCGGGTGGACGCACCGCACCAGACCGCTCGCCCGACCCGCCGGGCGCTCCTCGCCGGCGGCCTCGCGCTCGCCACCGCGGGGTGCACCTCCGGCGCCCCCGCGTCCCCGCCGAGCCCCACCGCACCGAGCCCCACCGCACCGAGCCCCACCGCACCGAGCCCCACCGCACCGAGCCCCACCGCACCGAGCCCCACCGCACCGAGCCCCACCGCACCGAGCCCCACCGCACCGAGCCCCACCACCTCCCCCACGGCCCCGGCGTGGAGTTCGCTGCGCGTCTCCGGCGGGGTCAGCCTGCGCAGGGGGAACGGCTACGACGACGGGTTCGACGCGTCGAGGCTGCTCTACAACCCGCGCTTCTCCCCCGCCCCGCAGGCGGTCGCGCACTGCCGGGACGCCGACGACGTCGCCGCCTGCGTCCGCTTCGCCGCCGACCAGGGGGCCGGGCTGCGGCTGCGCAACGGCGGGCACTCCTACGGCGGCTGGTCCGCCGGCGAGGGCCTGGTCGCCGACCTGTCCCCGATGGCCGCCGTCGAGGTGGACGCCGGCGCCCGCACGGCGCGCACCGGCGCCGGGGCCCGGCTCATCGACGTCTACTCCGCGGTCGGGTCGGCCGGGTTCGCCGTCGGCTCGGGATCCTGCCCGACCGTGGGCATCAGCGGTCTGACCCTCGGCGGCGGGGTCGGGGTGCTCGCGCGGTCCTTCGGCCTGACCTGCGACCAGGTCGTCGCGGTCGACGTCGTCACCGCCGACGGCCGGGCCCGCACGGTCGGGGCCGACAGCGACGACGCGGCCGACGTCGACCTGTTCTGGGCGTTGCGCGGCGGCGGGGCCGGGATCGCGGCCGTGACGTCGTGGACGGTCGCGCTGCGCCCGGCGCCGCCGGTGGCGGTGTTCTACGCCCGCTGGCCCCTGGCGGCGGGCGCGGACGTCCTGGGGGCCTGGCAGCGCTGGCAGGCGGACGCGCCGCGCGAGCTGTGGTCGACGTGCAAGCTGCTGCGCAACCCCGCCGACGGCGACCGGGTCCAGGTCTCCGGGACGTGGACGGGCAGCGGCGAGCCGGACCTGTCGGGTCTGCTGGCCGACCTGCCGGCCCCGGCGGCGCGCTCGGCACGGCGCCTGCCCTACGCCGCGGCCATGGCCTACGAGGCGGGCTGCTCCGGGCTCGACGCGGACGCCTGCACGGATCGGGCCCTCGACGCCGAGCACCGGCAGCCGTTCGCCGCGACCAGCTCGATGCTCCCGCAGACGCTCCCGCAGGCCGGCCTGGACGCGGCGCAGGCCGCGGTGCAGCAGATCACGCTGCCCACCGGGGCGGTGGAGGCCGGGACGTCGTTCGACGCCCTCGGCGGGGCGGTGGCCGACGTCGCCCCCGACGCGACGGCGTTCCCGTGGCGGACGGCCCTGGCCACCGTGCAGCACACGGCCACCTGGACGGGCGAGGGGGACGCGGCCGCGTTCGACGCCGTCGTCGCCGGGACCCGGGAGGCACTGCGGCCGTGGACGGGCGGGGCGGCGTACGTGAACTACGCCGACCCCGGCCTGCCGGACCGGGCGCAGGCCTGCTGGGGTCCGAACCGCGCGCGGTTGGAACAGGTCGCCGCGGCGGTCGACCCCGAGGGGTTGTTCGCCTCCCCCGGCGGCGTCCGGGCCTGACCCGCGCGCGGGGGGGAGGCGGCGGGGAGACTGGTCCCGTGACCCTGGGCAGCGGACCGCGCGAACTCGTCGTCCTCGGCACCGCCGGCGCCGTCCCCACCCGCGAACGCAACCACAACGGCTACCTCCTGCGCTGGGACGGCACCTCGGTGCTGTTCGACCCGGGCGAGGGGATCCAGCGGCAGATGCTGCACGCGGGCGTCTCCTCCCCGCGCATCGAGCGGATCTGCGTCACCCACCGGCACAACGACCACTGCCTCGGGGTGCCGGGGGTGCTGAACCGGATGGCGCAGGACCGGCCCGGGCGCGAGCTGACGATCCACGGACCGCAGGACGCGGTCGAGCACCTGCACGGCCTCGCGGTCGTCGCGCAGGCGAACGTGCGGGTGAGGGTCCAGGGCCACCCCGCGCTCCAGGAGGAGGTCCCCGTCGCCGACGTCGCCGGGTCCGCCCTCACCGCCCGGGCCCTGGACCACCGCGTCCCCGCCCTGGGCTACCGCCTCACCGAACCCGGGCACGTGACGTTCTCGCGCGAGGCGCTGGCCGCGGCCGGGATCACCGGACCCGACGTCGGCCGGTTGCAGCGCGAGGGCGAGCTGCGCGGGGTCCGGCTCGAGGACGTCAGCACCCGCCGCCGGGGGCAGGTGTTCGCGTTCGTCATGGACACCCGGCTGTGCCCGGCGGTCGGCGAGGTCGTCGCCGGCGCCGACCTGGCCGTCCTGGAGTGCACCTTCGCCGAGCGCGACGTCGACCTGGCCCGCGCGCGGGGTCACCTCACCGCCGCCCAGGCCGGGGACGTGGCCGCCCGCGCGGGGGTGCGCACCCTCGTCCTGACCCACGTCTCGGCGCGCTACCGCGGTGAGGAACTGGGCCGGGAGGCCCGCGCCGCGGTCGCCGCCGCGGGTGGGAGGACCACCGTCCACGTCGCGCAGGACCTCGACGTCGTCGCCGTGCCACCCCGGCGGGGCCGGGGGTAGCGTCGCGCCATGAGCCGTCCCCCGTTCGACCCCGAGGACCCGCCCGTGCCCGAGCTGGAGGTGGACGAGGACGTGCCGCCGCGCCCGGAGGAGGACGCCGCGGACGACGCCCACCGCGGCTGAGCGCGGCCCGCCACCGCGGCACCCGTGCGGGGGACGCCGCGTCAAGGCCGGACGGCCCGGCACCGATGGACCGGGGTGGGGGCGGAGGTCCCCCGCAACGGGCCGAGGAGGTGCAGGAGGGGTGGTCGACCCGGCCGTGGCCGTGCTGTGCGCGGCCTTCGTCGTCGCCGCCGTCCTCAACCTGATCACCGCCGTCGTCGCCCGGCGCCACCGCGCGGCGACGCCGGCGGCCGGGGCGCTGGCCTGGGCCGCGGCCAGCCTGACGTTCTGGTCGGCGGTCGGGGCCCCGCTGAACCTGCCGGTGCCGCGGGCCGTGCACGACGTCCTGGTCCACGCCTCCTTCGTCGGCATCCTGGGAGCCGTCGTCGGTCTGCACCTGCTGGCGCGCTTCGCCTCCGACCCGCACTTCCGCCCCCGCCGCCGGCACACCGCGTTCCTCGTCGGCGTCCCGGCCGCGATCCTGCTCGCCGTCGCCACGGACCCGTGGCACCACCTCGTCTTCAGCCGGATCAGCCCGCTGGACCGCTCGCCGTGGTTCCGCGTCGAGTTCGGCCCGGTGTTCTGGGTCCACACGGCCTGGTGCTACCTCGTGCTGGGCCTGGCCTTCCGCCGGCTGGCCGTCGGCTGGTGGCGCGGGTCGGCCCTGCTGCGGCGGCAACTGGGGACGCTGCTGCTGGCCGGGCTGGTCCCCCTCGGCGGGAACGTCGCCGTGCTGGCCGGGACCGACGCGCTCGCCGGCCGCGACCTCACACCCCTGTTCTTCACGGTCACCGCGCTGCTGTCGGCCTGGGCCCTGCTGAGCACCAGGTTGCTGCAGGTCGTGCCCGTGGCCCGCGAACGGGTCCTGGAGACGGTCCAGGACGTCATCGTGGTCGTGGACGCAGGCGGGGTGGTCGTCGACGTCAACGCCGCGGCCCGCCGGTACCTGCACCTGCGCCGGCCGGACCTGCCCGCCGACCCGGTCGGCCGGCCCGCGCACCAGTTCCTGACCCCGCGCGCCCTGGGCGACCTGCCGGCGGACGGGCTGAGCTACTCCGTCGGCTACGCCCACGGGCTGCACCTGGACATCCGCGTCAGCGCCCTGCGCGACCGCCGCGGCCGGGTCCTGGGCCGGGTGGTGGTGGGCCGGGACGTCACCGAGCTCGTCCAGGCCCGCGAGCGCCTGGAGGAGCAGGTCGCCGTCGCCGAGGAGCTGCGCGCGCGGCTGGCCGAGGAGGCCGTGCGCGACCCGCTGACGGGCCTGCACAACCGGCGGCACTTCGACCCCGCGGCCGCCGCGCTCGTGGCCGGTGCGCACCGGGCGCCGGTGGGTCTGCTGGTCCTGGACGTCGACCACTTCAAGGCCGTCAACGACACCCACGGGCACGCCACCGGGGACCGCGTCCTCGTGGAGGTCGCGGCACTGCTGGCCGGGTCGGCGCGCCCCGGGGACCTGGTGGCCCGCACCGGTGGGGAGGAGTTCGTGCTGGTCCTGGCCGGGACCGACGAGGAGGCCCTGGCCCAGCGCGCCGAGCAGGTGCGGGCCGGTTGCGCGCGGCTGCGGGTGCCCGTGCAGGGCCGGGCCGGGGACCCGCCGGTGCGCCTCACGGTGTCCCTGGGCACCGCCGTCGCCCCGCGCGACGGCACCGACGCCGCCGGCCTGCTGGCCGCCGCCGACCGGGCGTTGTACGCCGCGAAGGCGGCCGGGCGGGACCGGGTGGTCGCGGCGGAGGGGGCCGGCTCGCCCGGGCGGTGAGCGCGCTCGACGTCCACCGCCTCGTGGGCCTCGGCGCCCTTCCGGACACCGGGAGCCGTGCGGCACACTTGCCCAGCACATCCGTGCAACGACCCGGCGACAGGGCCGGTGACGCGCGGCGGACCCCGGTCCCGGCGTCGGTCCCGGTCGTGCACCGACACCTGGAGGACCAGTGACACCCCCGTTCGACCTCACCGGCCGGCGCACCCTCGTGACCGGCGCGACGCAGGGCCTGGGCACCGACGTGACCCGCACCCTGGCCGCCGCCGGGTGCGACCTCGTGCTCAGCGCGCGCAGCCGCGACGCGCTCGAGGCGCTGGCCCAGGACGTGGTGCGCGAGCACGGCGTGCGGGTCGAGGTGGTCCCGGCCGACCTCGGCGACGCCGGCGACACCGAAGCTCTCGCCGCCTCGGCCCTGGCCGCCTTCGACGGGCTCGACGTGCTCGTCAACAACGCGGGGATCTCCGTGCCCCAGCGCGTGGTGGACGTCGACGCGGCGACGTGGGACCGCGTCATGGCGGTGAACCTGCGGGCCCCGGCCCTGCTGGGGTCCCGGATCGGGCGGGCGATGGCGGGAGCCGGGCGCGGCAGCATCGTCAACGTGTCCTCGGTGGCGGGGTCCCTGGCGCTGGCCGAGCACTTCTCCTACTCCAGCAGCAAAGCGGGCCTGCTGATGGCCACGAGGGTGCTCGCCCTGGAACTGGGGCCCAGCGGGGTCCGGGCGAACTCCGTGAGCCCCACGGTCGTCATGACCGAGATGGGCCAGCGCGTGTGGGGCGAGGAGGCGAAGGCCGCCCCGATGATCTCCCGGATCCCGCTGGGCCACTTCGCCCAGCCGTCCGACGTGAGCAGCGCCGTCGTGTTCCTCGCCTCCGACGCCTCGGCGATGGTCAACGGCGTCGACCTCAAGGTCGACGGGGGTTTCTCGGTCGCCTGACGCGCGCGAGCACCGGCCGCCCGGGGGTTCCGGGCGGCCGGTGCTGCTCTCACGGCCGGCGGTGATGCCTCAGCGGGTCGTGGTGCCCGAGCGCTCGCCGGTGCGCAGGTCGACGTCGCGACGGTCGTCGCCCTCGACCTCCTTGGCCAGCAGCCCCGACCCGACGGCCCACAGAGCCGCACCCAGGATCCCGACGTACACGCCGACGGCGGCGCCGAGGTCGTCACCGCGTTCCAGGCCCCCCATGGGGTTCAGGGCGAAGGCGACGCACTGGACCGTCGCGGCCAGGGCGACCGCCATGGACACGAGCGTCAGCCCGCGGTGCTGCCCGCGGCTGGCCCGGGAACCGGCGTAGGCCATGGCCAGCAGCAGCCCGATGCCGAGGTAGGCGACGAACGGGACGAGGGAGTCGGTCTCGTAGCCGGTGCGGGAGAACTCGGTGTCCCCCAGGTGCACCCAGTCCATGAACGGGGCGACGTTGAAGACGACGATCCCGACGGCGGCCAGGGCCAGACCGGCCTTGCCGGCGGTCCGGGCCGGGCGGTCCTCGCGCAGGTCGGCGGGTCCGGGACGGGGGGTGGGTTCGTTCGGTCGGGAGTTCGACATGGGGTTCCTCACGGGGTCTCGTGGACGGGGTCGCGGCGCGCGCGTGCCGTCCGGCCCGGCGGCCGGGACCTCGAGGGATCCCGGGCGGCCCGGCGGACGGTGGCGGGTTCTCCACCGGCTGCGCGGTCTGCGGTGCGTGCCCGCCGGGTTGCAGGCTCGGTGAGGACGCGCCGTTCGGCGCGTTCGTCTCAGCGGTTCCAGGACACCACGGCGTGGCGACCGCCGCGCGCCGGACGCGCAGGACCCCCGTGACCGGTGGTCACGGGGGTCCTGGACAGCCGGGGCCCGGAGAGCCGGGGTGGCCCGGTGTCAGTGCACCTCCTCCAGGCGCCCGTGGGCGCGGTGCGTCTGCGGGACGTGCAGGAACGAGACCAGCACGAAGGCGACCGCGTACAGGGCGACGAACGTCCACACCACGGTGACGTCGCTGCCGCCGAGGCCCAGGACGACCGACACCACGGCCGAACCGAGGAAGGTCGCGCCACCGGCGGCCGTCGTGTACATGGCCATCGCGGCGCCCTGGTGGTCCGGGGCGAGCGCGGGCATGATCGCGCCCATCGGGACGAACCCGGCCAGCAGCATCCCGAACAGGCACCCGGCCAGGACGGACAGCACGTACCCCCAGTCGCTGCCGGCGGGCACGAGCTGCGGGACGTACCACCACAGGAGCAGACCGCAGGCGGACCCGACGATGCCGAACCACTTCACGGTGCGCTGCCAGCCGATCCGGTCCCCGATCGCCCCGAAGAGCGCGTTGACCAGGATGTTCGTCGCGTACACGCAGACGGTCATGACGAGCCAGCGGGACTGCCCCCAGCCGCGCTCGGTGGCGATGACGGCCGGCAGGACGATGAACATCCCGAACTCCGGGGCCGTGTTGATGAGGCGCACGAGGAACCCCGCCGCGATCTTCGGCCGGGTGAACGTCAGGCGGAGCCCGGAGGTCAGCACCTGCCCCGCGCTCTCCCCGGCGGGGGCGATCCGGCGGGTCCCGCGCTCGTCGCGGACGCCGAACCGGGCGATGAGGAACCCGACGACGACGAGGGCGATCGAGGCGGTCATCGCCCCCGTCTCCCCCTGCGTCCCGCCGCCGAACAGCGGGATGGCACCGACGGCGAACAGCGAGCCGAGGGTGGGCAGCCCACCGGTGAAGGCGACGTAGAACCAGCCGACGGCCGCACCGTTGCGCTCGGGGGGCGTCGTGATGTTCACCCAGACCAGGAAGGCGAAGGCGAACAGGGGGAAGCCGAAACCGCGGACGGCGTAGGCGGCGGCGGCCAGCGGGAAGCTGCCGGCCTGCAGCGCGAGCAGGAACAGGACCTCGAAGACCACCCACACCCCGAAACCGGCGGTCATGACGCGCCGGGGGCCGAACAGGTCCGACAGCGCCCCGGACAGGTAGCTGCCGACGAGGACGCACAGGCTGTAGTAGGTGATGATCGTGGCGACGGCCGCCTCCGGCCGTCCCAGGACCTCGACCAGGTGCGGGGTCAGGAAGTTCGACTCGACCCCGTTGCCGGTCATGAAGACGAGCACCCCGAGGAAACCCCACCGCAGGACGGGCGGGATGCCCAGCCGTTGCAGCCGGGTCTCCTCCCCCCGTCCCGCGGTCAGGGGGGTGGAGCCGGACCTCACGCGGTCCGCCCGGGGATCAGCGACACCTTCACCGAGTTCGCCGAGTCGGCCACCAGGTCCAGACCCTCCTGGAACTTCTCCAGCGGCAGCTGGTGCGAGCAGATCTCCTCCAGCGGCAGGCGGCCGGACTCGATGAGCTTCAGCGCCGCCGGCCACGTGTCCTGGCCCAGGTGCGCCCCCAGGACGTTCAGCTCCTTGTCGTCGGAGATGATCGACCAGTCCACCGTCACCGGGTCCTTGAACACCGAGTACTCCACGAACGTCCCCAGCTTGCGCAGCAGGTTCAGCCCCTGCGCCACCGCCGAGGGGTGCCCGGTGCCCTCGATGTACACGTCGGCGCCGTACCCGCCGGTCAGCTTCTTCACCTCCTCGACCACGTCGACCTCGGTGATGTTCAGCGTGACGTCGGCGCCGCACTTCCTCGCCAGTTCCAGCTTCTGCGGCAGCGCGTCCAGCGCGATGATCCGCTGCGGGAACTTCGCCGCGGCGCCGGCGATCATGCCCAGCCCGATCGGCCCGCACCCGGCGACCACGACGGTGTCGTCGAACCGGATCCCGGCCCGCTCCACCGCGTGCAGCGCGCACGACAGCGGCTCGGCGTAGGCCACCTGCCACGGCGGCAGGTGCGAGGGCGCCTTGTGCACCAGCGCCTCCTTCGGCAGCACCAGGTACTCCGCCATCGCTCCCGGCGTCCGGCGCTTGAAACCGAACATGTCGTGCGGCTGGCACATGTGGTAGTCCCCGCGCGCGCAGTACCGGCACTCCCAGCACGGCACGATCTGCTCGGCCACGACGCGGTCACCGACCTGCACGCCCCACCGCGCGGCGGCCTCCTCGTCGATCGCCTCGATCCGGCCGGTGAACTCGTGGCCGGGCACGGTGTCCGTCTCCGCCCACGCCGGGCGGCTCTCGTCCCCCCAGAACTTCGCGGCCCCGTGGTAGCACTTCAGGTCGCTCGCGCAGATGCCCACCGCCTCGACCTTCAGCAACGCCTCACCGGGCCCCGCCTGGGGGACCGGGATCCGCTCGAGCCGGTAGTCCTGGGGGCCGTGCACCACGACCGCCTGCATCGTGTCCGTCATCGTCTGCTCCCTCGCAGTTCGGCCCGGCGCCGCCGGGTCCCGTCCTCGGTCGGCCCCGACGGTACGGCGGCCCTGCACAGATGTCCAGCACACCTGTTCAGGTCGCGGGGAACAGCTCCCGCACGGCCTCCCACTGCTCCGGGCGCAGGTACGAGGGGTTGCTGCCGGCGGGCATCCGCACCACCTCGGCGGCGGCGAAGCGCGGGTCGGCCACGAGCGCGGCCCGCGCGACGACGGCCGCGAGCGCCGTCAGCTCGACGTCGACGACGGGGCCGCCCGCCTCCTGCCCGACCTCCGAGGCGATGCGCCCGAGGGCCGCCACCCCCGGGTCCAGCCGCCCGCTGACCCACAGCACGCACGGCTGCCCGGCGGACAGGAGCCCCAGGCGGTAGCTGCGGCGCAGGCACCGGCGCAGGACGACCGGTCCGGCCCCGGGCCCGGCGGGCAGCTCCGCCGGCCGGCCGGAGGCCTTGAGCAACCAGCACGCCACGTCCCCGCTCCTGAGCACGTCCCCATCCTCGCCCGGGCGCCCCGCGCGGGCGCGGGGACGAAGTACGGTGATCCGACCCAGGAGGTGCCAGGTGGCCACAGGAGACGGCCGGTTCCCGCTCGCCCTCGCCCACACGGCGGCGACGTTGTACTACCTGCAGGACGCGACGCAGGCGGAGATCGCCGAACGGCTCGGCACGTCCCGGGCGACCGTCAGCCGGCTGCTGCAGCAGGCCCGCGACCGCGGCCTGGTCCGCATCGAGGTGCTGCCCCTGCCGCAGGAGGACCCCGAGGACCTGGCCGGGCGGCTGCGCGAGGCCCTGGGTCTGCGGACCGTCCGGCTCACCGCCCCCACCGGCAGCGCCCACCTGGCCGAGGCCGTCTCCCCCGTGCTGGCGCAGGCCCTCACCGACGTCGGGCTGAGCGAGGGCGACGTGCTGCTCGTGTCCTCCGGGCGCACCGTGTACGACATCGCCCAGCGGGAACTGCCGACGCTGCCGCGGGTCGTGGTCGCCCCCATGCTCGGCGGGCAGGACGAACCCGAACCCTGGTACCAGACCAACGAGATCGCCCGGCGCGTCGCCGTCGGCGTCGGCGGCACCCCGCGGTTCCTGTACGCCCCGGCCTTCCCCGCCCGCGCGCTGCGGCGCAGCCTCGTCGCCGACCCGGCGTTCAAGCGGTTCACGAACCTGTGGAAGACCGCCCGCTGCGCGGTCATGGGGGTGGGCGCTCCCCCGCTGCAGCGGTCCTCGATCCCGGGGTTCGTGCCCACCGGGGAGGCCCCGCTGCGCGAGTCGGTGGGCGACGTCGTCTCGCGCTTCTACGACGCCGAGGGCCGCGAGATCGACTACGCCGGTTCCGACCGGCTCATCGCCATCCCGCTGGAGGTGCTGCGCCGCGTGCCGGACCGCATCGCCGTGGCCCACGGCACGCTCAAGGTGCCCAGCGTCCTGGCCGGGGCGAAGGGCGGGTTCTTCAACCACCTCGTCACCGACCCGGCGACGGCCGGCGCCCTCCTCGCGGCCGGCTGAGCCCTCAACCCCGCTCCCGGCCCCGGTGGGCCTGCAGGACACGGGCTTCGGCCTCGTCCAGGTACGCGCGCAGCTCCTGGGCGGCGACCACCCCGCCGTGCTCGCGCAGGGTGTCCAGCAGAGCGTGGTTGCGCCGCAGGTAGTCGGCGTGGAACTCCCCGGGGCGTTCGACGAGGTGGAAGGCCAGCCGCACCTCGTGCCAGACGCTCTGCAGGAGCGCCGCCACCCGGACGCTGCCCAGGGCCACGAGGGCGCGGTGGAAGTCGACGTCGGCCGTGCCGACACCGGCCCAGTCCCCGGCGGCGGCGAGGCGGTCGGCCCGTTCCAGGGTGGCCGCCACGGCGTCCAGCCCGTCCCGGCGCCGGCCGTGGTCGCGCACCGCGGCGCACTCGACGAGGCGGCGGGCGTCGTAGAGGTCGCGCACGTCCTGGGCGGTGGGGACCGGCACGAACACCCCGCGGTTCAGCTCGTGCACGACGAGCCGTTCGTCGGCCAGCATCCGGAAGGCCTCGCGCAACGTGTTGCGGGAGACGCCGAAGGCGGTGCACAGGTCCGGTTCGGACAACCGCGACCCGACCGGGTGGGTGCCGTCCAGGACGGCGTCGCGCAGGAGGCCGGCCACGCGCCCGGCCCGCCCCGACCGGTCACCCTGCACGCGCGGGACGCTACCAGCGCCCGCGCCGCCACCGGCGTGCACGACGACGAGAGCGGGACGGGACGGAGGCGGGACGGGCGCGGGAGGGCCGGGCCGCGGATCAGGTGCGGGTGCGGCGTTCGAGGGCGGAGAGCTGGTGCTGCCACCGCGCGGTCGCCTCGTGCAGGTCACGGTAGGCCGGGTACAGCTCCGCGTACACCTGCGCCGCCGCCGGATCGGGGTCGGTGGTCGACTCCACGCGGTTCCAGGTGGCGTCGACGTCGACGGCCCCGAGGGCGACCCCGGCGAACTTCGCGTCCCCCAGGGACGCCCCGATGCGCTCGGCGGGCAGTTCCTGCCGCAACCCCGTGACGTCGCTGACGATCTGCGGCCACAACGCCGACCCCGTGCCCCCGCCCACCGCGACGACGCGGTCGATGCCGACGCCGGCCGAGCGCATCTCCTCCAGGTTGTGCCGCACGCCGTAGGCCGTCGCCTCCAGCAGGGCCCGGTCGACCTCCCCGCGCGTGGTCCGCAACGTCAACCCCAGGAGGGCCCCGCGGGCGTCGGCGTCGGCGAAGGGGGTGCGTTCCCCGGCGAAGTACGGCAGGGCGAGCAGCCCGTTGGACCCCGGGGGCGCCGCCGCCGCCTCGGCCACGAGGTCCCCCACGTCGGGTGAGCCGACCGTCTCGCGCCACCACTCCACCGTGCTGCCGGAGCTGGCCATCCCCGCCGCCAGCGTGCTCTGGCCCGGGCGCACCCCGGTCGTCCCCCACAGCGAGGGGTGGACCCGGGGCCCGTCGGTCACGGCGATGAAGAAGGTCGTCGAGCCGTACATGACCATGAGGTCACCGGGCCGGCCCACGTCCACGCTCTCCGCCTCGGCCCACGCGTCGCACGTGCCGGCCGCGACGGGCGTCCCGGCGGGGATCCCGGTCTCGGCCGCCGCCCCGGCGGTGACGGTGCCCACCCGCTCGGAGGGCCACACCAGGCGGGGCATGGGCAGTCCCGGTGCGACCTGGGCGCACCGGTCCTCGATCCACTCCTCCGCGTGGCGGTCGTACAGGGGCGTCGTCTGGCTGGCCGAGTGCCGGTCCAGCACGTACTCGCCGGTGAGCCGGAAGGCGAGGTAGGAGTTCGACATGAAGAAGTGCCGGGCCCGGGCGAACACGTCCGGCTCGTGCCGGCGCAGCCACGCCAGCTTGCCGCCGGCCGCCTGCGTCGACATGCGGGACCCGCAGCGCCGCAACAGGTCCTCGGTGCCGTAGCGTTCCTCCAGCTCGACGGCCTCGGGCAGGGAACGGGTGTCCACGCCGTACAGCACGGCCGGGCGCAGCGGGCGCCCGTGCTCGTCGGCCAGCAGGACGGTCGGGCCGATCCCGCTGGTCCCGACCGCGACCACCCGCCCGTGGGCGACGTCCCCGGGGTCGGCCGCGCGGTCGGTCAGCTCGCGCGCGATCCGGCGGAAGTCACCCCACCAGACGGCGTCGGCGTCGTGCTCGACGTACCCCGGGCGCGGGCTGTCGGTGCGGTGGCGCCACGACGCGCGGGCCAGCACCCGGCCCTCCAGCGTCGTCAGCACGCCCTTGCTGCTGCCGGTCCCGACGTCCACGCCGAGCAGCAGCTCCCGAACCCCACCCACGTCCGCCTCCTCGCGCCGTCCGAGAGGCGCATCCTGCCACCGCGCGAGTTCGCGCGGTCAGCAGGTGGTCAGCAGGAGGACGCGGAGGTCTCGCCGTCGGTGGCGGCCGTCTCGTACCCGGTGATCGCATCGACCTTGGCCGCCGAAGCGCTGGAGGTGTCGAACACGTACCCCAGGAACTCCTTCGCCAGCCGCCGCGCCAGCTCCTTGCCGATGACCCGCTCACCCAACGTCAGCACCTGGCCGTCGTTGGACAGCACCAGCCGCTCCACCGAGAACGAGTCGTGCGCCACCGAGGCCCGGATGCCGGGCACCTTGTTCGCCGCGATCGCCACACCCATCCCGGTCCCGCACACCAGGATGGCACGGTCGGCCTCCCCGGCGGCGACCTTGCGGGCCGCGGCCACCGCCACGTGCGGGTAGGCGGTCTTGTCCGTGTCGGCGTTCACACCGACGTCGATGACCTCCGTCACGCGGGGGTCCTTCTCCAGGTCGGCCTTGATCGCGTCCTTGTACGAGAGGCCGGCCTCGTCGGCCGCCACCACGACGCGCCACTGCGGATCGGTCATCGGGTTCCTCCTGCGGATCGGGGCCGGCGGTCCACGCGGACCGCGCTCAGCCCTCGGGTGCAACACCCGTGGCCACCCGGTGTTCCCGGCCCCGGTCCCCCGGCGCCTCCGGGTGCGGCGACGGCGGGACGTTCCTAAGGTGGTCGTGCAGATCGAGAACCCGTCGTTCAAGAGGAGCGAGAATGTCCTTCGTCGACAAGGCCAAGAACACCGTCCAGCAGGCTGTCGGCAAGGCCGAGGAGGCCGTCGGCAAGCGCACGGACGACCAGGAGCAGATCGCCCAGGGTCAGAAGGACCAGCACATGGGTGCGGCGCGTCAGGAGACCGAGAAGACCAAGGACGCGCTCGACGAGAAGTGAGAACGCCGCAGTCCCCCGCCCGTGAGGGCGGGGGGCCGGCCCTCGCACCCGGGGCCGGACCCGCCAGGTCGCTGGACCACCTGCTGGCCTCCGCCGTGCGAGCCGCCGAGCAGGCGGTGTGCGTGGCCGACGTGAGCCTGCCGGACGAACCCGTGGTCTGGGTGAACGAGGCGTTCACCCGCACGACGGGTTTCTCCGCCGCCGACACCGTGGGCCGGAACTGCCGGTTCCTGCAGGACGGCCTGAGCGACCTCGGGTACGACACGCGGGCACCCGCGGCACGGATCCGCTCGATCATCCAGAGCCGTTCCGCCGGAACGGTCCTCATCCCCAACCGACGCCGCGACGGGTCGGTCTTCGCCAACGAGCTCGCGCTGTCGCCCCTCGCCGGTGAGGACGGTGTCGTTCGCCACTACGTCGCCGTGCAGCGTGACGTCACCGCGCGCGTGCAGGCCCAGGACGCCCGTGACGCGGTGCGGGCCGAAGCGGCCGAACTGTCCGACCACCTGCAGCGCCAGCTCGTCCCGCACCGGTTGCCGGACGTGCCCGGGTGGCAGCTCGCTGTCCGGTACCACCCCGCCACCCGCGAGGACGGCAGCCGCGGTGAGGTGAGCGGGGACTTCTACGACCTGCGCGTCCTGCCCACGGGGCGGGCCGTGGCCGTCATCGGCGACGTGTCGGGTCGTGGACCGCAGGCGGCGGCCGCGACGGCGGCCCTGCGCTGGGCCGTGCGCGGGGTCCTCGGCGTCGTCCCGGGCCCGGCCGAGGCGCTGCGGCAGGTGGCCGGGGCCGTGCACGACACCCTCGACGACCGGTTCGCCACCGTCGCCGCCGTGCAGCTCCCGGTGTCGGACGGGACCGGTGGGCCGGCGGCCGGGCTGTCGCTGTGCCTGGCCGGTCACCCCCGGCCGGTGCTGGTCCCGGCGGACGGCCCGAGCCGCTTCGTGGGCACCCCCGGCATGCTCCTGGGCCCCTTCCTCGACCCCGACCTGCACGAGGTCCCCCTCGACCTGCGGCCCGGTGACCACCTCGTCCTGTACACCGACGGCGTCACCGAGGCCGCCTCCCCCACCCGCGAGCTGTTCGGCGACGAACGGCTCCTGGCCGCGCTGGACGCGCTGCCCCGCACCGGTTCCGGCGCCGACGCCGGCCCCGGCGTCGATGCCGTCGCCGACACCGTCCTGGCCGCGGTGGCCGACCACGTCGGGGACGGGCCCACCGACGACCTGACCCTCGTGGTGCTGGCGCGCTCACCGCGGTGAGCGCGCCGGCGGTGGGGAGACCGGTTGAATGGCCTCCCCGAGACGGCTCCAGCACCGGGCCGCCCACCAGCGCACCACCGTCCTGCCCCGGGAGCCCCGCGTTGTCCGAGAACCACCCCGCACCCGTCCGGGTGCTGCACGTGCCCCGCGCCCACGGCTACGTGGACCACCTGGGCGACGACCGCGTGCCGGGGGTGGTCCTCGTCGACGACGGCACCCCGGACGGTCCGGGCTGGCACCCCGCCCGGGCCCTGGACCCCGACTGGGTCCTGACCCACGCCGGGGAGTTCGACGTCCTGCACCTGCACTTCGGGTTCGAGGGCTGCACACCCGCCCGCCTGCGCGACCTCGCGGCCGCCCTGCGCACGACGGGCCGGGCGCTGGTGCTCACCGTGCACGACCTGCAGAACCCCCACCTGCGCACCCAGGAGGCGTACGCGGAGCTCCTGGACGTCCTCGTGCCCGCCGCCGACGCCCTCCTCACCCTCACCCCCGGCGCCGCGGCGGAGGTCGAGCGCCGCTGGGGACGCCGCCCGCAGGTCGTCCCGCACCCGCACGTCGCCCCGCTGGAGGACGTCGGCCCGCCCCGGACCGCGAACTCCCCGCGCGTCGTGGGGGTGCACCTGAAGAGCCTGCGGGCCAACCTGCGCGCCCTGCCCGTGCTGCGCTCGCTCGTCACCGCCGCCGGTGCGCTGACGCAGGAGGGGACGCCGACGACGGTGCGCGTCGACGTGCACGGCGAGGCCCTGCAGGAGGGTTTCCCGCGCCACGACGCCGACCTGACGGCGTGGCTGCGGCAGGCCTCCGGCAGCGGGGCCGTGGACCTGCGCGTGCACGACCGCTTCGACGACGCCGGGCTCGCGGCGTACCTGCGGGGGCTGGACGTGTCGGTCCTGGCCTACGCCCACGGCACCCACTCCGGCTGGCTGGAGCTGTGCCACGACCTCGGCACGACGGTCCTGGCCGACCGGGTGGGTTTCCTGCACGAGCAGCAGCCGCTCGTGCAGGCCGACCTGGCCGACCCGAGCGCCGTGACCGGCGCGCTGCGCCGCGCGTTCGCGGGGGTCGCGGGGTCGGCGGCGACGGCGGGGGAACGCCGCGCCCAGCGCCTGCGGGTCGCCCGCGACCACCTCGGGCTCTACCGCTCGCTGGTCCCGGCGACCCCGGGGGTGCCGGCGTGATCGGCTGGTACGTCCACCACCAGGGCGCGGGCCACCTGCAGCGCCTGGTCGCCGTCAGCCGCCACCTGCGCACCCCGGTCACGGCGTTCGGCTCGGCGCCCCGGCCGGCGGGTTTCGACGGCGACTGGGTCGACCTCGACCGCGACGACACCCCGCCCGTGGACGAGGCGTCCGCGACCGCCGGGGGCCGGTTGCACTGGGTCCCGCAGCACCACCGGGGCCTGCAGGACCGGCACGCCGCGATCGCGGGGTGGATCGCCGCGCACCGGCCGCGGTTGTTCGTCACCGACGTCTCGGTGGAGGTGACCGCCCTGGTCCGGTTGTGCGGGGTCCCCGTCGTGGTCGCCGCGATGCTCGGGGACCGGCACGACCCCGCGCACCGCCTGGGCCGGGACCTCGCGCAGGCCCTGCTGGCCCCGTGGCCCGGTCCCCCCGCGGGCGAGGGCCCGGGAACCCCGGTCGTGCACGTCGGCGCGTTCTCCCGCTTCGACGGCCGCCCCACCTCCCCGGCCGCGGCCCGGCCGGGAACGGTCCTGGTCCTGTGGGGCAGCGGGGGCCGCGACGTCACCGACGAGCAGTTCCGCGCCGCTCAGGAGGCGACCCCGGGGTGGACGTGGGAGTTCCGCGTCCCCGGGTCCGCCCTGGGGTCGGCGACCGGGCCGGGACAGGCTGCGGGACAGGACGTGTGGGAGGCGCTGCAACGCGCCGAGGTCGTCGTCGTGCACGGCGGCCACAACGCCGTGGCCGAGGTCGCCGCCGCCCGCCGCGCCGCCGTGGTGGTGGCCCAGGACCGGCCCTTCGCCGAACAGCTCCGGCGCGTGGAACTGCTGCGCGCCGAGGGCCTGGTCGCCGTGGACGGCTGGCCCGCCGCGGACCGCTGGCCGGACCTGCTGGAGCGGGCCCGGTCGGTGGGGGCCGGTCCCTGGCACCGGTGGGCCCCCGGCGACGGGGCCGAACGCGCCGCCGCGTTCCTCGACGCCGCCGCCGACCGGGCCGGGGTCCCGGCGTGAGCGGGGACCCCGGCGCGGGTGGGAATCCCGGTGCGGGGGGGCACCGCACCGCCGTCCTGACGATCGTCGCGGGCCGGCACGAGCACCTGCGGGGGCAACTGCTGGGCCTGGTCCGGGTGCCGCGGCCCCCGCGGTGGCACGTCGTGGCCGCGATGGGCGACCCCGCGGTCCGGGACGTCCTCGACTCCGTCCCGGCCCCGGCCGGGACCCGCCGGGTCGTCCTGGACGTCCCCGTCGCCGCGGACGGGGAGCTCCCGCTCGCCGCGGCCCGCAACGCCGCGGCGGGCACGGCCACGGCCCTGGGGGCGGACCTGCTCGTCCTGCTCGACGTCGACTGCGTCCCCGGCCCCGGCCTCCTCGCCGCCTACGAGGACGCGGCCGACCGCGTGCGCGAGGCCCCCGGGCCGCGGCTGCTGTGCGGACCCGTCGCGTACCTGCCCCCGGACGTCCGCGTGCACGGCCCCGGTGACCTGGACCGGCTGCCCACCGCCGCGGACCCGCACCCGGCCCGGCCCGCCCCGGCCACCGGTGCGGTCGTGCGGGCGCAGGAGTCGCAGTGGTGGCTGTTCTGGTCGCTGTCGTTCGCCGTCACCGCCGCCGACTGGGCGGCGTTCGGGGGTTTCTGCGAGGAGTACCGCGGCTACGGCGGTGAGGACACCGACGTCGCCGCCACGGTCCGCGACCTGGGCGGTTCCCTGTTCTGGGTCGGCGGCGCCGACGCGTTCCACCAGCACCACCCGACGCAGAAACCCCCCGTGCAGCACCTCGCGGCGATCCTGCGCAACGGGGCGGTGTTCCACCGGCGCTGGGGGTGGTGGCCCATGACGGGCTGGCTGGAGCAGTTCCGCGCCGCCGGCCTCGTCGACTACGACGCCGCGACGCGGTCCTGGACGGCCGTGACGGCACCGACCCCGCGCCCGGACGACGCCGGTGGCACCCCGGCCACCGCCGCGCGCAGCACGGCCTCGTAGCGCCCGACCATCGAGGCCGCCGACAGGTGCGAGGACGCGGCCCGGCGGACCCCGGCGCGGTCCAGGGCCAGCGCGGCCGGGATCGCGGCCGCCATCGCGGCGACGTCGTCGGCGGGCACGACGAGACCGGCCCGCGCCCCGGCGGTCTCGCCGACGGTGGGGCCGACGGTGGGGCGCAGGACCTCGCTGATGCCCCCGCGGTCGAACGCGACGACCGGGGTCCCGCACATGGCCGCCTCGGCCGCGACGAGGCCGAACGGCTCGTCCCACACCGGGGTCACCAGCACCGCGCCGGCGCGCCCGACCGCGGCCGACAGCTCCGGCCCGCCCAGGTGCCCGTGCCAGGTCGCCCAGCGCCCCAGCCGGGGGGCGATCTGCGCGGCGAAGTACCCCTCGTCGAGCGCGGGCCCGACGAGGTCGAGGTGGTGACCGGCGCGGGCCGCGGCGTCCATCGCCAGGTGCGGCGCCTTCTCCGGGACCAGGCGGCCGAACCACAGCAGCCCCCCGCCGCCCGGCCCCAGCGCCCAGCGGCGCGGGTCGACCCCGTTGTGCACCACCTCGGCCGAGGTCACCCACGGCTCCCACTGCCGGGCCGTGAACCGGCTGACGGCCGTGAAGGCGTGCGAGGAACCCCCCGCCGCCAGGGCCGCCGTCAGCCACGGGGTCGGCGGGGTGTGCAGCGTCGTGACCGTCGGGAACGGCAGCGTGGAGGACAGGGTCAGGGGCAGGTGGTGCAGGGAGTTGTTGTGCACGACGTCGACCTCCCCGGCGTACGTCGTGCGCAGCGCGTTGAGGACGGCGAGGTGGGCCTGGTGCTCGCGCAGGAACGCCGCGGCGGGCATCGAGGGGTCCTGCCGGGACAGCTCGTCGGGCTCCCACCCGCCACCGGCGAGGACCTCGGGCTGGGCGCCGGTGGACCCGGCGGCCGCGAACAGCAGGACGCGGTGGCCCCGGGCGCGCAGACCGGCGACGAGGCCGCCGACGAAGGACTCTAGGCCGCCGACGTACGGTTCGGCGACGGGGAAGCGGCTCGGTCCCAGCACGGCGACCGTGAGCCGCCGCGGGGCGGTGGTCTGGGTCGGCAGGGGACGGGGCACCCGCAGATGCAAGCACGTCCCGGACCGGTGCGCGTGCGGTGGCCCGCCCGGTGCACCCGCTCGGCGGCCCCTAGGGTGCGGCTGTGACCGGACGGCGACAGCACTACGCCCACTTCCACGGCCTCCTGCCGCTGTCGTCGCCGCTGGAGCGCGACGGGCGTCCCCTCGTCCTGGTGCACGGCAACTGCCAGGCGGAGTCGCTGCGCGTGCTGCTGGCCGGGGACGGGTCGACCCCCGTGCGGACCGTCCGGGTCCCGCCCGTGCACGAGCTCACCCACGAGGACCTGCCCCGGTTGCAGCGGGTCCTGGACGAGGTCGACGTGATCGTCTCCCAGCCCGTGCGCGAGGGGTACCGCGACCTGCCGCTGGGGACCGCCGACCTCCTGGCCCGCGCCCCGCGGCGGCCACGGCTCGTCGTGGTCCCGGTGCTGCGCTGGGCCGCGCTGCACCCGTTCCAGGTGATCGTGCGCTCCCCGGCGGCCGGGGAACCACCCCTCGTGCCGTACCACGACCTGCGCACCCTGACCGTGGCCGCGGGCCGCCCGGAGCTGCCCGAGGTGCCCTCGGCGCGGGCCGTGCGGGCCGTGCGGGACCTGTCCGCGCGGGAGCTGCGGGCCCGGCAGGAACGGCACGACGCGCTGCCCGTCGTCGACCTCTTCGAGGCCGCCGGCGCGGAGGCGACCCACACGGTGAACCACCCGGGGAACGCGGTCCTGCGCGGTCTGGCCGGCCGCGTCCTGGCCGCCCTCGGGTTGCCCGCGGACGTGCCCGACCCCGGCCGCACGCTGCTGGACAGCGTCCACGCCCCGGTGCTGCCGGCCGTGCTCGACGCCCTGGGCCTGCCCGGGCCGGGCCGGGCGGACTGGCTCGTGCACGGCGAGGTGACGACCGACGCCGACGTCCGCGCGGCGCACCTGCGCTGGTACGCCGAGCACCCCGGCGTCGCGCAGGCCGGGCTCGCCCGGCACGCCGAGGCGGCCGCGGAGCTGGCCGCGTGACCCCGTCCTCCCCGCGCCCCCTCGTCCAGCTCGTCGTGGGCCCGGCCGAGCACGGGGTCACGGCCGCGGCCCTGGCCCAGTGGGACGTGCTGCGGCACGAGGCCGGGACGCACCTCGTCCGCACCCCCGCCCACCCGGGGGCCGAGGCCCTCGCGGCGGCGCTGCAGGGAGCCCCCGCCGGGGTGGTCCACGTCCACGTCACCGACCGGCTGTTCGGCCGCTCCCCGGAGGAGGCCGCCGACGTCCTCGTCGCGGTCGCCGCCGGGCGCGACGTCGTCGTGTCCCTGCACGACCTGCCCCAGGCCAGCGACGGCGCCCGCAACCTCCCCCGCCGCAGCGCGGCCTACCGGCGGATCGCGCAGGCGGCGCGGCACGTCGTCGTGGCCAGCCGGCACGAGGAACGCCTGCTGCGCGCGTGCGGGGCGGACGTGGCCTGCACCGTCGTGCCGCTGCCCGTCCCGGACCTGACGCGCACCCCCGCCGCCGCACCGGCCACACCGCTGCGGACGGTCGCGGTCCTGGGCTACCTGTACCCCGGCAAGGGCCACGAGCAGGTCCTGGCGGCCCTGGACGCGCTGCCCGCCGGGGTCGGCCTCACCGCCGTCGGCCGGCCCTCCGACGGGCACGAGGACCTCGTCGAGGCCCTGGCCGCGCGGGCGCGGGCGGCCGGGCGCACGTGCGAGGTCACCGGGTACGTGCCCGACGCCGACCTGCCCGGGCTGCTGCGCTCACCGGTGCTGCCGGTCGCCCCGCACGAGCACCTGTCCGCCTCGGGGTCGATCAACGCCTGGACGGGGGCCGGCCGGCGACCGCTGGTGCCCCGCAGCGACTACGTGGACGAGCTGGAGGACCGCGCCCCCGGCGCCCTGTGGGTCTACGAACCGGGTGGCCTGGCCGACGCCCTGGCCCGCGCCTGGGCCCGGCCGGAGCTGACGTGGGCCCGGCCCGGGACGGTCCCGGGCCCGACGGTGGCCGGCACAGTCGCCCGGCTGCACCCCGTCCTGGCCGGGGTCCGGGCGTGACCGCCCCGCTCGTGCCCTCGGTGTCGGTGGTGGTGCCGCACTACGAGACCCCGCACGACCTGGCCCTGGTGCTCACCGCGCTGGAACTGCAGGAGCACCCCCTGGACCGGCTGGAGGTGGTCGTCGCCGACGACGGTTCGCGCCGGGCCCCCGACCCCGGGGACCGCCCCTACCCCGTGCGGGTGGTGCGCCAGGCCGACGAGGGTTTCCGCGCCGCCGCCGCCCGCAACCTCGGCGCCGCCGCCGCCCGCGGGGACGTCCTGTGCTTCCTGGACGCCGACACCGTGCCCGAACCCGGCTACGTCGCGGCCGTCGTGCGCGCCGTCGCGGCCGGGGCGGACCTCGTCGTCGGCCGCCGCCGGCACGCCGACCTGGCCGCCACGTCCCCGGAGGCGTTGCGGGCGTGGCTGTCCGGGACCGGCCCCGCCCCGGCGGAGTTCGACGAACCGGCCTGGTTGCGCGAGGCGTACGAACGGACGGACGACCTCGCCACCGCCGGGGACGACGCCTACCGGTTCGTCATCTCCGCGGTCCTGTCCACGACGCGGCGCCTGTTCGAGGACGTCGGGGGTTTCGAGGAGTCGTTCAGCGCCTACGGCGGGGAGGACTGGGAGTTCGCGCACCGCTGCTGGCTGCGGGGCGCGCAGTTCCGGCACGCCCCGCACGCCGTGGCCTGGCACGACGGCCCCGACTTCGCCGGCCGCACCGACGACGCCCGGGCCCGCCGCTCGCGCAACGTCGAGGGCCTGGCCCTCGCCCGGTTCGTCCCCGGGCACGCCACCCGCGGCGACGCGCTCGTGTGGGCCCACCCCGACGTCGTCGTCCGCCTCGACGACACCGGCGCCGACGTGGCCGAGGTCGTGGCCTGCGTGCGCTCGCTGCTGGCCGGGTCCGACGCGGGCGTGTGGCTGCGCGACGGCGCGGCGCTCGCCGTCCTGGAGGACCCCCGCGTGCACGGCGGGGAACCACCGGCGGCGGTGCTGGGCCGGGCCCGGTACCGCGTCGACCTGGACCGGCCCGTGGTGCTGGTGGGGGCCGGGCTCACCGACCTCGCCGAGGTGGCCCCCGTCCGCGTCGGGGAGCACCTGGCCGTCCACCGCACCCGGGACCTGCACCGCGGCGAGACGGGCACCGCGGTCCTGGACGTCCCGGGCGTCGGCGCGGACCCCGCGGCGGGCGTCGACCTGCAACGCCGCTGGGGGCACGAGGACCACCGGCGGCGGCCGCGGTTTCAGCGGTCGCTGCGCACGCCGTTCGTCGTCACGGAACGCCCCACCGCCGCGCCGTAGGCGGGCAGCACCTGCGCGTCGACCACGCCGGCCTCGACGAGGTGGGCCAGGCAGCGCACCGCGAGGTCGTGCGAGCCGTAGACGTGGTGGGCCAGCAGCGCGAGGTGCTTGACCTGGTCGGCGTCCAGCTCCTCGAGGCGGGCGAAGTCCTTGACGTAGGCGACGTCGGCCTCGATGTGCTGCTGGTGGGTGGTGAAGATGTTCCCGTCGAACACCCCCGGCGCGATCGGCCACTTCTTCAGCGCCGCGAAGGTGTGCAGGACGAAACCCTGCGCGCGCAGTTCCGCGTCGACCTCCCCGAACAGCGGCTGGTCGCGGTACAGCGGCGTGAACGACATCTCGGTGTGCACGGCGACGGCGCCGGCCAGGGTGTCGCGGCCGTTGCGGAAGATCGTCAGTTCCGAGCCCTGCACGTCGATCTTCAGCAGGTCCAGCGGGCCGAGGTCGTCGATGTCATCCAGCCGGGTCGTACCGATGGTGCTGCGCTGCAGCACGTCCCCGTAGCGGGCGAACTCGTTGAGGGTCGAGAGGCGTTCGACGTCGGGTTCGAGCAGGCTCGTCATGCCGCCCATCCACGTGACCTTCAGCTCGTGCTCCCCGCCGTCGCCGACGGCGTGCGGGAGGTAGCGCTCGTTCGGTCCGGCCGCGGCGTGGAGTTCGGCCAGGGCCTCGGGCTGGGGCTCGAAACCCACCACCGTGCACAACCCCTCGCGCAGCATCGGCCCGTACGGCGGGTCGCCGTCGATGGGGTTGGCGCCGATGTCGACGACCGCCGTGAGCCGTGCGGTGTCCAGCAGGTCGACCCAGTCCTCGGCCACGTGCTCCTCGTTCCGTCGGTTCCGCGGGGGCCGGGATCGTCCGCGGCCCTCCGGGCGGAGCATGTCAGCCGGTGCGCACCGGGGCAGCACGGGGCCGGTCGGGACCGCCGGGCGCGGGCCTCACCGGCGGGGCCGCAGCCGGCGTTGCAGCGGCGGCGCGTCGGAGGGCCAGGGGGCGACCGCGGCCTCGAACGTCGCGGCCCGCCCGTTCCCGACCAGGGCCGTGGCGGCGGACCCGTCCAGGGGCTGCCGCCAGACCCGGGTGTCCTGCACCGCCCCGTCGGCCGAGGGCAGGGACCGGCCCGCCACGAGCACCGAGGTCCGGTCGCTGGAGGCCACGAGCGCCTCGACGAACTCCGGGGGTGCGGCCAGGTCGCGCACGCGGGCCCCGGACCGGTCGAGGACGCTGAGCGTGCGGTCGGTCGGCGTGGTGCGCACGACCGCGAGGTGGCGGCCGTCCCCGACGAAGACCGGGAACGTCTCCCCCGCGGCGGGGGTGACCACGGTGCGGGCCGTGCGGGTGGGCAGGTCCACGAGCACGACGTCACCCCCGTCGGGCGTGGCGCGGCCGGTGGCCAGGGTCGTGGAGTCCGGGGAGAACGACAGGCCCGTCGTGTCCTGCGCCCCGGCCACGACGGTCTGCACCCCGGTGGCGACGTCGGCGACGACCAGCCGGCTGCCCGCCGCGGCGCACACGTCGTCCCCGCGCTCGCGCCACACGGCGCTCGCCCCGTCCGGGGAGAACGCCAGCTCCCCGGCGGTGGGCGCCACCGTGCCCAGGGTGCGCGTGGACCCGTCGACCCCGCGCAGCACGAGGTCCGGGCGCCGCGACCGGTCGGGGGACGAGCAGTCCGTCGGCGACCACGCGCTGCGGTGGAACCAGGCGAGCGTGCCGTCCGGGCTCCAGGCCAGCGAGCGGGAGTCCCCGTCGCCGTCGACCTGCGCGCGGCCGGACCCGTCGGCGGCGGCGTCCTGCACGTGGCCCAGGTCGTCCGCCCCGTCGCCGCCGCCGTGGGCGATCCAGGCGAGGCGGGAACCGTCCGGTGACCAGCTCGCGTCGTGGGTGAGGCCGTCGGCCACGCGCCAGCGCCGGCCGGTGCCGGTGTCGACGACGTCGAGCCCGTCGACGCGCTCGGCCGAGACCCCCGCCGAGACCCCCGTGTAGGCCAGTGACGGCCCCGGCCGGTCCCGGGCCTGTGCCGGCCCGGCTGTCACGACGAGACCGGCCGCCAGCACGACGACCCCCAGCGCCACCCCTGGTGCACGCATCGCGGAACCCCCCTCGGTCCTCGGCCGCCCCCGCGACCGGTCTCCATCGGAGCAGGTCCGGGCCCCTCGTGGGGGGACGCGCGCGGGTCCGGCGGTCACGACGGGGGCAGGGGCAGCACGCAGGCCGGTGAACCGAGCTCGACGACGGAACGGTCCACGACGGTGAGGTCGTCGTCGAGGGCGAGGTGCACGAGCTGGTCGGAGTCCTGCGCCGCGACGTACAGGTGCCGGCCCACGGCGGCGACGTGCCGGGGGTTCACCGCCCCGAGCGCCACGTCCCGCACGGGCCGGGCGACCCCGTCGACGACCTCGTGCAGCGTCAGCACCTCGGCGCGGCGGTTGGCCACGACGACCCCCCACGGGGTGCGGCACACCTCCGAGGGGTACGTGCGCCCGGCGACCGGCACGGCGAGCGCGGGGTGGACGACCGGGTCGGCGAGCAGGCCGTCCCGGACGGTGAGGGAGGTCACCGTGGCGTCGAGCTCCCCGGCGACGACGAACCGGTCCCCCGCGGGGCCGGGCACGACGACGCCGTGCCGGGGGCCGCTGCCGGGGGCCAGCGACACGACCTGGACGGGCTCGGCCGAGAGCCCGCCCGCGGTGACGTCGTGCACCCGGACCTCGTCGGTCCCGAGGTCGAGCACCGCCACCCGCCCCCCGGGCAGCACCGTCACCGAGTGCGGGTGCGAGGCCTCCTGGCGTTCGGCGTCCGGGCCGGACCCGTTGCCGCGCAGCGTCTGCCGCACCCAGGTCACGGTCCCGCCGGGCAGGTCCAGCACACCCACCCCGCCGCCGTAGTTCGCGGCGAGCAGGAACCCGGCGACGACGGCGAGGTGGCACGGCGAGGAACCCCCGCTGGGCGCCTCCCCCAGCCGCTCCCAGGACCCCCCGGCCACCCGCCACGACGTCACGAACCCCTCGTCGACCTCGTGCGCGGCGTGGACGGTGCCGTCGGGCCCGGCGGCCAGGAACGAGGGCGACGGCACGTCGGCCGTGGCCCCCACCCGCCCGAGCCGCCCGGTCACCGGGTCCCGGTCGACGAGGGCGAGACCGGGCCCGCGACCTCCCGTGGCGGCGGTGTAGGAACCGACGGCGAGCACCTGTGCGTCCACGCGGCGATCACACCACGGACCGGCCGGAACCACCCGGGCTGCGCTTACCCGGTTGCCCCGGCTCTCCACGACCGGGCACGGTGGTCCCCGTGGCCTCCCCCACCGACGTCACCGCCGACGCCACCGCCGACCTCCTCGCCGACTGGGCGAGACGGTTCGCCGAACCCACCTCCGGGTGGTCCTTCGCGGCGTTCACCGGCGTCGTGCGGTGGGCCGACCCGCCCTGGTCGTACTCAGCGCTGGCGCGGGAGGTGCTGGCCCCGGCGCGCTCGGTGCTCGACCTCGGCACCGGCGGCGGGGAGTTCCTGCGGGGCCTGCGCGGGGTCCTCCCGGCCGACGTCCACGCCACGGAGGGCTGGCCGCCGAACCTGCCCGTGGCCCGCGAGACGCTCGCCCCGCTCGGTGTCGGCGTCCTCGCGCACGACGCCGCCACCGGACGCCTGCCGTTCCCCGACGGCCGGTTCGACGTCGTCCTGTCCCGGCACACGGCCTACGCCGCCGACGACGTGGCCCGGGTGCTGCGGCCGGGCGGGACGTTCCTGACCCAGCAGGTCGACGGGCGCAACCTCGACGACCTCGCGGCGGTGTTCGGGGCCGGGCCCGCGTTTCCGGACGTGACCCTCGGGACCTCGCGCCGCCACGCCCAGGCCGCCGGGCTCGACGTCGGGGTGGCCGACTCGTGGAGCGGCCCGGTGCGGTTCGCCGACGTGGCGACGCTGGTGTCGTTCCTGCGGATGGTCCCGTGGCACCTGCCGCCGGACTTCACGGTCGAGCGGTACGCCGACGCCCTGCTCGCCCTGCACGCCCGCCCGGAACTGCGGTTCACCGAACGCCGGTTCCTGCTGCGGGCCCGGCGCTGATCAGCGCAGCCCCCGGTCGAGGAACCCCACGAGCCAGGTGAAGCTGTCCTCGACGTCGGTGCCGAGCTGGAAACCCCCACCGGCCTCCAGCGTCGCGAAACCGTGCAGGGCGCTGCGCAGCATCCGCAGGGCGTGGACCTCCTCGGCCGGGGCGATGCCGTACCCGCGCAGCACCACGGCCAGCGACCGCAGCACCCGGTCGCCCGCCCGCGCGAACTCGTCGTCGGGAGCGGTGCGCCGGTCCCCCAGCGTCGCCGCGTACCGGCCCGGGTGCTCCTGCACGTAGCCGCGGAACGCCTGCGCCGCAGCGCGCAGCGCATCGACCCCCGACAACCCCTGCAACTCCTCGCGCAGGGTGTCACCGAGTTCGGTGGTGGCGAGCACCGCGATCCGCTGGTGCAGGTCGGCGAGCGAGGTGACGTGCTTGTAGAGGGACGGCGGCCGCACGCCGAGGCGGTCGGCGACCGCCCCCATGCCGAGCCGGTCGAACCCGACCTCGTCGGCGAGGTCCGCCCCGGCGGCCGTGACGGCGGCCGCGTCGAGCCCGGCCCTAGGCACGGGCGGACGTCCGCTGCAGGAACGGCACGACGAGCGCCGCGACCGCGTCGGGCGCCTCGAGGTGGAGGTAGTGACCGACGCCGTCGAGGACCGCGAGTTCCCCGAGCCCGGCGGGCAGGTCCGCGACGACGCGTTCCCCCTCCGCGCGCGGGTCGGCCCAGTCGGGGTCGGCACTGCCCTCGACGACGAGGACGGGGCAGCGCACGTCGCGCAGGGCCGCGCCGGCGTCCGTCGGCTTGCTCGACCCCATGGCCTTGAACGCGGCCGTCCGCCCCGGTTCCCGCAGCAGGTCGAGGGTGCGGGCGCGTTCGGTCGCCCAGTCCTGGGGTTTCGCCGGGACCGCGAGGTCGAGGTAGCGGCCCCAGGCGCCGACGTTCCCGAGGCCCGCCGCGAGCGCCAGGCGGGTCATCGCCTGCCGGTACCGCCGCACGCGCAGCAACCCCGGGACGTCGACGGACTGCGCGCGGGTGAAGGGGGCCAGTTCCACGAGCCCGGCGACGAGGTCGGGGGCGGTGGCGGCGGCGATGGTGGCCGCGCCGCCGCTGATCGACTGCCCCACCAGGACGGCCGGGCCGCCGAGGTGCCGGACGAGGGCGACGAGGTCACCGGCGATGTCGGTGCGGGAGTAACCGTCCCACCCGGTGCTCGACTCCCCGCAGCCGCGCAGGTCGAGCGCGGCCACCCGGTACCCGGCGGCGACGAGGCGCGGGGCGAGGAAGCGGTAGGAGCGGCGGGTGTCGCCCATCCCGTGCGCCAGGACGACGAGGGGACCTTCCCCCTCGACGTCGAAGGCGAGCGTTCCCTGGTCGGTGAACAGGAACTCGGTCATGGCGATCTCCTCAGCTAATGACGTTAGCTTTAAGCTACGCGCATTAGCCATAGAGGGCAAGGGTCAGATCCAGCCGTTGGACTCCGCGATGCGCACCGCGTCCGTGCGACTGCGGGCGTCGAGCTTGTCGACGACGCCCGTCAGGTAGTTCCGGACGGTCCCCTCGGACAGGTGCAGCGCGGCCGCGATGTCCGGAACGGCAGCCCCCTTTCCCACGAGCGCGAGGACGTCCGCCTCCCGCGCCGTCAGGGGCGAGTCGCCGTTCACGACGGCCGCGGCGGCGAGGTCGGGCGCGAGCACGCGCCGTCCCGACGCGACGGCTCGCAGTCCGTCCAGGAGTTCGGCCGCCGGTGCGCTCTTGAGGATGAACCCGTCGACACCCGCCGTCAGCGCTGTCCGCACGGCCGCGGGCCGGCCGACGGCGGTGAGGATGACGACCCTGGGCCGCGGCGTCTCTGCCGTCAGCTGCGCCAGGACCGTGAGCCCGTCGGCACCGGGCATGTCGAGGTCCAGCAGCACGAGATCGGGTCGCGTCCGCCGGACGAGGTCCAGGACCACGTCACCGCGGTCGGCCTCCCCCACGACCTCCATGCCCTCCTCGGTCTCGATGAGCGCCGCCATCGCCGTCCGGATCATGTGCATGTCCTCGGCCACCACGATGCGGATCACCGGGTACCCCCGACGGTGCCCCGGTGCGGGACGGGCAGTTCGCAGATCACGGTGAAGTTCCCCTCGTGCTCGGTGGCCTCGACCGAACCGCCCAGCGGCCGGACGCGTTCGTGCATGCCTCGCAGTCCCGTCCCCGACCCGTGGGAGGCTCGGCCCCCGTCCCCGGCGGGTCCGACGTCGTTCACGACGGCCACGCGCAACCGCCCGGTGGAACCCTCGCCCTCGACGCGGACGTCGATGCCGCACCGGGTGGCCCGCGCGTGCCGCAGGACGTTCGTGGTCGCCTCCCGGACCACCCACGCCGCCGCCTGGACGACCTCAGCGGGCAGGTCTCCCGCCAGCGCCGCCGGGTCGGCCTCGAGCGTGCACTCGACGCCGGTGTCGCGCAGCAACCGGACCGAGGCCGTGAGTTCCGTCGGCAACGACAGCGTCCGGTACCCCGTGACGAGGCTGCGCACGTCCGTGGAGGCCGCGTGCGTGAGGGCGAGCAGGTCCTCGAGCTGCTCGCGCTCCTGCTCCGCGCGACCGGCCCGCTGGTAGCGGTGCGCGAGTTCGGCTTTCAACGAGATCGCGGTCAGCGTGCGCCCCAACAGGTCGTGCAGGTCACGGGACATGCGCAGCCGTTCCGCGAGGACCTCCGCGCGCGCCAGGTCGCGACGGGTGCGCGCCAGTTCCCGGCTGGTGGCGACCGCGCGCAGCAGGACGGCCAGCACGACCGAGGAGACGACGTAGTCCAGACCGGCCTGGGCCGCGGCCTCGGAACCACGACCCGCCACCCACCACGCGAGGACCTGGACGACGGCCCCCACCCCCCAGGACACCGCACCCCACCGGAGAGGCAGCGCGACCAGCGCGATCCCCACCGGGACGGGAGCCCACTGCAGCCACTCGACCCCGAACACCACCGCCGGCAGGTAGGAGAGCCCGGCGAGCAGGCCGAGCCACCGCAGGTCCGGACGCCGGCCGCGGGTGCCGACGAGGTCGCGCAGGAGGGGGACCTGCGCCGCTGCGGTCCCCAGCGGCACCAGCACCGCCACGACCGTCGGCGCACCGCCACGCGGGAGGGCCGCCGTGACGAGGACGTACAGGGAGACCGCCAGCCAGGCCGCGGCGAAGACGACCACCGTCGAGACCTGCAGCCCGCGCAGTTCCCGCGAGGGGGGCGGGGTGACGTCGGAGCGGGCGGCGTCCGCGGGCTCTCCGGTCACGCGGAGCACAGTAGTGCGGACGGTGCGCCGCGGGGCGGGGACGCGTCAGCACGGCAGGTCCCAGCCACCGGCCGCGTCCGCCGGACGGTGCCAGGGCAGCAGGCCCGGGGCGAGGACGCGCGCGGCCGGCACCCCGGTCTCGGCCAGTGTGAGGTCCTCGACGAGCACCGGGACCCCGGCGGCGTCGAGCCGCGCCAGCACCTCCCCGAGGTCGTGTCCCGCCACGCTCGCCGGGACGTCGTCGACGGGTCGCCCACCCGAGGGGAGGAGCCACGGCAGGTCGGTCAGCGACTGGGCGGCCCACGCGTCCCGACGGGCACCGGCGGCGAGCGCCTGGCCGACCTCGGCGACGGCGCGGCGGACGGCGGACCCCCGGTCCAGCCCCGCGCCGAACCCCAGGACCACGTCGCGGTCCGATCCGTCCGCGCTCACCGCCACGACGACGGGGATCCCGACGGGCCCGGTGAGGTCGAGCAGGTGCAACCGCCGGCCCGCCGTGGCGAGCGAGGCCGCAGCGGCGCCGGCGAGGTCCACGGGCAGCTCGGGACGGCGGGTCCGGGACCACCACCACCGGCCGACGGCGTCCCGCTCGAGGAGTTCGAGCGTGGCCGCCAGGACCGCCCGGGGCAGCGTGGGAGCCACGGCGCACCCGTTGGAGTCCGGGGCGCACGCCACCCGGACGGTGGTGTCGGGGTGGCCGAAGTGGACCGCGGCGGACGGCGTCCACCAGCGGTCGGCCGTGTCCGGGGACGGCCTGGCCCCGCCCGGCCCGCCCACCCAGCGGGTGAGGGCGGTCCAGTCGGTGACGACGGCGAGCGGGAACGGCGGCAGTCCGCTGCCGGGGAAGACGTCGCGGGGCAGCAGGACGCGGTCGGCCGGCAGTTCGTCGCCCGCGCAGTGCCGCGTCGGCCGCCCGGGGTGGAAACCGGTGCTGTAGCGCTCGAGGGCCTCCCCCACCGCGGCGGTGACGGCGGCGGAGGTCGTCGCCCCGCTGCCCGCGGCGGTGACGCGCGTCCACGCGCTCCCCCCGGCGGTGACGGCGGGAACGCAGTGCCGGGTCGTCGCGAGGTGCGTCCCCGCGGGCGTGGTCACGACGACGGGTTCCTCGAACAGCCCGGTGAGCGCGGAGACCAGCACGGGGAGGCGGTCGAGCAGGTCGACGGGACCGGCCGGACGGTCCGCGGGCTCGGCGGAGTGCAGGCAGCTCGCGGGGTGGGCGACGGTCACGAGGTCGTCCACGCCGACCTCCAGGACGCGGTCGCGCCAACGGGCGCGCACCGCCTCCTCCGCGCCTCCCACGGCGAGGACGGCCGCCCGCAGGATCCCGGCCACGGCGTCCACGGTCGCCGCCGCCGCCGGGCCACCCCCGCGGCGCACGCCGGCGACGTTGCGGCGCAGGCGGACCACAAGGCAGTCCTGGCAGCTCGCGGCGTCCAGCGCGGGGCCGAGCCAGCACCGGCGAGCGCCCACCCTCAGCGGGAGGACCACGGTGCCCGGCCGGCGCTCGGCCGCCAGGACGTCCGCCACGACGGGGTCGAGGTGGTCCTCGCAGACGACGACCACCACGTCACCGCCGGCGGTCGCCAGCGACGAGACCGCCCCGCGCAGCCGCTCGGTGAGCCCCAGGTCGGCACCGGCGGCCACCACCCGCACCCGGCCGGGCCGGTCGGGTGCCCGGCGGACCAGGACCCCCACCGCGACGAGGTCGGCGACCGCGTCCACCAGTTCCTGGACGGGGACACCTGCACCGGGGCCGTCGAGCAGGTCGGCGCTCGTCATGCTGCCGCGTGCCAGGAACGCCGACGCCACCCGCGCCGTCACGTCGCCGGCGAGGGTCCGCACGGAGGTGTCGTCGTCCACGACGACGCAGGTCCCCTCACCCCGTCCGCGGACGCGGAAGCGGACCGAGGACGACAGCGCGAGGACGTCCTCCGCGACGGTGGTCACCGGATCACCGGGTGGTGGGGACGGCGAGGCAGAAGAGGCAGAACCCGGCGGCGGCCGCGGGGTCCGCAGCTGCGGTGCGGTGGGACAGGGCCTGGCTGAGGGCTTTCTCGAAGGCTGCGGTGCGGGCGGTGCTGACGGGCTGGATGGCGAGGGACACGACGTCTCCGATCGACGAGGGGCGAACCCGTTCCGGGCCGGACCGGTCGGTGCGACCGCCGGCGGCACCGAGCGTGGCCGAGACCCGTCCTCCACCGGAAGTGACCAGGACAGCGACCGGACGGGGGTCGCGCACCCCCCGGACGTGAAGTTCTCACGACTCCCGGTCCCGCCGTCGACAGGAGGCCCCGCGCGGCTCCACGGTCGAGGGGAACCGGTGCGGATCGCCCGCGCCGGACGCCCCCCAGGAGGAACCGTGCACCACCTGCCAGAGATCGTCCCCGCCGTGATCATCCTCGCGGGTGTCGCCTACGCCGTCGTCGGGAAGGTGCTGAAGTCCCGCTGACCGGATCGGGAGGGCCCTCACGGGAACGGGTGCGGAACGCTGTCCGCCTCCCGCGCCGGCCCTCCCACCTCCGTCGACCGCGCCATCCCGAAGCACCGCTGCCGACCGGCCCCGAAGTCGATCGGCAGCAACCCCGGCACGACGGCCCGTGCGGTCCGCACCCCCAGCCGTTCCTGCAGCCGGGTCGTCTGGTCGACGACCGCGACGGCCATCCCCTGCTCGGCGAACCGGCCGACGAGACGGTCGAGGTTCCCGGCGAGGTCCAGGCTCGTGACGTCCCAGCCGAGCCGGTCGCGGTCGGCGTCGACCGCGACCCGCCACGAGGTCCGCGTCCCGCCGTCGAGGCGGTCCAGCTCGGCCACCATCCGGGGCAGGCAGTACAGGTCGGCGTGGTCCGCCAGCCGCCGCACGAGCGAGTGGTCCTCGGCCATCGCCTCGAGTTCGGCCCGCCGTGCCGTGCGACGCGTGGCGATCGTGGGGGCGTCGGAGGCGACCTCGGCGAGGGCGGCCCGGGCCGCGGACGTGGTGTCGAACGCGGCCCCCGCCCCCACGCAGGCTCCCCCGCCCCCGCCCAGGTCGGTCGCGACCGCGACGACGACGACCGGGCCGAACCCGGTCGGGACCTCGAAGAACCGCACACGGAAACCCAGGAACTCCATGCGGCGCAGCAGGTGCTGCACCGGCGCGGGGGTCGCCGCGTCCGGTCGGAGTTCCACAGCTCCGGCACTGCCGAAGAACGCCCGCAGGAACGCGTCGCGTTCGAGGAGTTCCAGCACGCCGTGCAGCGCGGCCTCCGCGAGGCTCGCCCCGGAGGCGCACCCGCTGGAGCACTCCTCGACGAACCGCTCGCCGGGGGCGGCCGCGTCGTGCAGGGCGAGGGCGCGGTGCACCCAGACCGGACGCGGCGCACCACCGGCCACCAGTCGCCGGCCGCGGACCCACGTCGTGGGGGCCGTCGGGTCCCAGCGCGGAACCTGCGGGTGCGCCCGGTGGAACTCCTCGGAGTACAGCCCGCACGCGGCCGGGTCGACGGCCTCGGCGCCGGCGGCGGCCAACTCCGCCAGGGAGGCGGTCCGCAGGTCCGCGCGACCGTCCGGGTCCGCCGGGGCGAGCCGTTCCAGGCCCTCCAGCAGACCGGCGGTCCGGCTGGCCCGCACCGAGGTCGCGTGCCCGCCCCAGTGCACCTGACGGCCGCCGCCGGTGCGGGGCACGACCGACTCCCCGTAGGTCACGACGGTCCCGGGCAGGTCCCAGCGGACCCCCTGCAGGGGGCCGAGGACACCGAGACCGCTCTCCGACAGGGCGGACTCCTGCGCCGTCACGTGGGCCATGTCGCGCTCCCGTCCGACCCCGCGGGACCGGACCACCGGGGCACCCGGGTCGAGGTCGGCGAGCCCGTCCGGCACCGAGCGGCCGGTGCCCGTCAGGAGGTCCACGGTCCGGGTGACGGGGCGCCCCGTGCGCCGCACCACGATGAGTGCGGCCAGGACCGCCGGGACCAGGCGCGCCAACCGGGCCGCGGGTCCCGGATCGTCGGCCCGCGCACCACCGACCGCGGACGTCGCCTCGAGCGGTCCCGCCGCCACCCACCGCGCGTGCAGCGCCCGGTGCGCGGTCAGCGGTCCGACCGGGGTCCCGGCGGGCAGGACGCGGACGACGGCGCCGCGCCCCCCGGCGACCCAGACGACGACGGGCCGCCCGGCCACGGCCGGGCCGGCCTCGACGACCGCCCCGTCGCCCCAGCCACCGACGACGACCGCCGCCAGCCCCGCCCGGTCCAGGAGGCCGGTCAGACCCGGCGCCTCCCGGACGGCCGCCGCAGCGCTGGTCACCGCGGTGCCCGGCGCGTTGCCCGCGCCACGTGCAGCCCGAGGTGGGTGAAGGCCCCCGGGGTGACGTCCTCCACGTCGACGGGCAAGTCCCGTCGAGACCCCGTCGTCGGCGTGGGCGCCACGGCGGACCACCGCACCCGGCCCAGCACGTCGGCGAGTTCGTCGGTGGTCCCGTCGGTGGGGTCCTGCTCCGACGGCGCCTGCGCGAGCTGGACGGCTCCGAGCAGCACCGTGAGAGCCTGCGCCAGAGCACGTCCTGGGCTCGGCGCCGTCGCGGCCACGGTCCGGCCGTCCACCCGCGCCACGACCGTGCGCAGGATCCGCCCGTCTGGGCCGGAGGAGAGGTCCCAGGTGAGGTCGACGAGCGCGGTGGCCACCTCCTCGCGGCCGAACCCCGAGGTCGTGAGGGAGTCCAGCAGGAACTCCACGGCGGCCGCGTCGTCCACCCCGGCCGCGTCGTCGGCGGGGTCGACCACGTCGACCAGACGGGTCTCGCCCAGGACGAGCGCGCGGACCGACTCCCGCGTCGCGAGGGCCTCGACGGCGCGGTGCGCGGCCTCCTCGGCGTTCCCGCCGGCCCCGAGCACGGGATCGGTGAGCGCGGGCCCCGACGCGTCCGCGGGGATCCCGGCGACGCCGGGGACGACGGCCGCGCCGAGCAGCGCCTCCCACCGGGCGTCGGCCAGGGTGTGCAGGTGGGCGGCGTCGACGACGACGTCCGGGCGACCCAGCCTCCGGACCCGTAGCCGCGACACCTTCAGGGGGACCTGCACGAGGTCCTCGTCCTCGAAGGCGTGGAACACGCCGGCGAGCTCGTCCACGCCGGCCGCCGCCCGGTCCAGCCGCGTCGCCACGGGCACGGAGGTCCCGGGGGGCCGGCGACCCTCCGGCGCCGGGGCGTTCGGCACGACGGTCGCGGCGGCCACGTCGCCGGACAGGACGTCCTGCACGAGGACCTGCGGCAGGGGGGCGGCCGTGCGGATGCGGGCCAGGGCGCGGAACGCCTCGAACGCGAGCAGGTTCCCCGTCATGGCCGCGAGCGCGCCCACGACCGGGGCACCCGGTGCGACGCCGTCGCCGACGGCGGCCCAGAACCGGGCCGCGTCGTCCGGGTCGGCGTTCGCCGTGAGCCGTTCCACGGCGTCGCGCCACGTGGCCCGGACGGTCGACCCCACGGGTTGGACCGGTCCGGTGACCAGGGCGCCCGCGTGCGCCCAGACGGACAGCAGGGGAACCTCCTGCGCCGCAGCCGAGACGGCGTCGACGAGACGCGGGTCTCCGTCGCCGGGCGCGACGACGACGACGTCGGCCCCCGCGAGCCCCCCACCGGGCCACTCCTGGCGCGAGACCTCCACCGGGACACCGCGCGAGCGCAGGTCCGCGAGCTCGGCGACGACGTCGCTGCCCGGGACCCCGGACGCGGTCGCGTGGACCGTCAGGGTGCGGAACCCGTTGCGCACGAGTCCGAGCACCACCCAGTCGAGGAGTTCGCCGGACCCCACGAGGTGCGCGTGGGCCCGGTCGACGGCCGCGAAACCCCGGCCCCCTAGCGCACCGAAGTGCTGGGCGTAGGAGATCTGCTCGGCGAACTCGCGCAACCGGTCCGGCGGCAGCCCGAGGCTGTCCTCGTCCCGGTCGAGCAGGAACCCGTGCCGACGCAACGTGGTGAGCAGGGCGGGGGCGCGGCGGCGCAGGTCGGGGGCCAGCCCCGCCAGCACCTCCTCCGCGGTGGCGGTGCCGTCGAGGCGGGCGAGGACCGCGTCGACGGCCTCGTACGCACCGTCCGCGGCACCGGTCCCGCGAACCTGGAACCCGCCCCGGGAGTCGTGGACGAGGACGCCCTGCGGCGTGCGAGCGTAGATGACGTCCCCCCGCAGCTGGACGCGGTGCGCGACGGTCGTCGCGGGGGCGGGTTCGTTCGTCGTGGTGGTCACGGAGCATCACCTCGGGGTGTGGGGGTGGTCGAAGACGGAGTGCGACGCGGCGAGCAGGGCCCGGACGCCGGTGCGCAGGGCCGGGATGGGATCGAGGGCGAAGGCGGCGGTGTGGGCGGCTCCCAGCCGGGCTTCGACGCAGGGCGCGCCGCAGGCGAGGGCTTCCACCCACCGGGCCTCCTCGACGCCGCCGAAGAGCCAGTACGCCAGGGGGACCCGTCGTCCGCTGCGGGAACGCGCCAGCAGTCCGACGTCCTCGACGGCCCCCAGCGGCGGTACGCGGGTGACCCCGAGGCCGGCGGTGCGCTGGGCGTCCTCGAGGCGGTCGGTGAGCGGGCCGTCGGCGTGCACGGCGGGCACGGACGTCCACACCACGTGCGCCGTCGCCCCGTCGAGCGTGGACGCCAGCGAGCGGGCGCGCGCGGTGGTGCGGACGGTGATCCGGTCGCGGGCCGCCTCGTCGTCGGCGCGGACGGACAGTTCGAGGACGGCGTGGGTGGGCACGACGTTGGCCGCGGTCCCCACCTCCGACCGCCCGGCGCGGACGGTCCCGTCCCCGGCGGCGCAGCCGGGCAGGGCCAGGACGAGTTCGGCGAGCAGGGTTCCCACGTCGGGTCCCCGCGTGGTGCCGGGGTGCCCCCCGGGGCCGCGGAACTCCACGCGCCCCCGGGCACCGGCCGCGGTGGCCCGGGGGTGCGGTCCGGACGGGCCGGGAGCGGCGTGCGCGACGGTCCCGGCGGGCAGGGTGGCGGCGTGCTGGGCGAGGACGACGTCGGGTTCTCCCACGAGTTCGAGAAGTCCGGCATCGAGCACGGCCCGGGCCCCGGTGAGGAGTTCCTCGGCGGGTTGCGCGAGCACCGCGAGGGTTCCGCACCAGCGGTCGGTGCGCCCGGCGAGGACGTGGGCGGTCCCGACCAGGGCGGCGAGGTTCAGGTCGTGGCCGCAGGCGTGGTGCGCCCCGGTGGTGCCGTCCGGACCGGCGACGGCGAGCGCGTCGAGTTCCGCCCGCAGCAGGACGGTGGGGCCGGACCCGTTGCGCAGCAGGCCGACCACACCGGTTCCCCCCAGTCCCTCGTGCACCGCGCACCCGGCTCCGGACAACGCGGCGGCGGTGCGGGCGGCGGTGCGCACCTCGCGACCACCCGTCTCGGGGTCGGCGTGGACCTGCGACCACCAGCCCGGCAGCCAGTCCAGGGGGCCGGTCGGCGGGGCAGCGGGGGCCGGGGGCGCAGGCGCGGTGCTCACACCGGCACCGGGGTGCGGTCGTACTGCGGGAGGCGCGGCAGGACGTCGTCGACGAGCCGACCGAGGCTGCCTGTCATCGAGGCGAGGTCCTGACCGCCGAAGTCGACCTGCCACAGGAACACGTCGACGTCGAGGTCGCCCTGGAGCGCCTCGATCCGCTCCGCGACGCGTTCCGGTCCGCCGACGACGGCCGTCCCGTCGGTGCGCAGGTCGACGTCCCCCATGGTCCGGGCGTGCTCGGCCATCTGCTCGTAGCCCGGGTAGTCCGCGCACGCCTCCTGCGGCCACGACGAGATCGCCGAGCGCCAGACGTCGAGGTACCGGCGGTGGTGACCCGTGGCCTCGGCGAAGGCCGAGCGGTCGTCGCGACCGACGTACAGCGGTAGGCTGAGGGCCACCCGCGGCGGGGTCGCCCCGCCGTGGACGCGGGCGTGCTCGGCGCGGTAGAGAGCGACCATCTGCCGGGTCAGCGGGTAGTCACGGGCCAGCGGCGGCACCGACATCATCAGACCGATGTCGTTGCGGGCCAGCCACTGGAAGCTCTCCGGCGACCGGACCGCGGCTCCCCACAGCGGCGGCGGGTCCTGCACCGGCGCCGGGAAGGAGACCGCGTCGGTGTAGGAGAAGAACGGGGTGTCCTCGCTCACGGGACGACCGGTCCAGAGGCGGCGGACGGCCTCGACGGTGGCCACGTACCGGGCCCGGCTCTCCCCCATCGGAACCCCGAACGTCTCGAACTCGTACGGCAGCCACGCCCGGCCGAGGCCGAGATCGAGGCGGCCGCCGCTGAGGACGTCGACCATGGCGGCGGTGGCCGCGAGCTGGACGGGGTGGTGGAACGCGGGGATGGCCGCACCCGTCATGAGCCGGATCGATGTCGTCCGGGCCGCCACGGCCGTGAGGAAGGTGAGCGGACTGGGGCAGTACCCGCCGTAGGGGTGCAGGTAGTGCTCGGTCATCTTCACGTGGCTCATCCCCCACACGTCGGCCTGGCGGGCCAGGGTGAGGACGTCGCGGTAGTACTCCGACGCCGAACGCTCCTGCGGAGCGCAGTCGGGCAGCAACGAGATGCCGTGCAGGGCCATGAGAACGCCTTTCGATCGGGTCGGGCTCGGGGGACGGACGGTCAGGGGAACGGGTGCGGGACGAGTCGCCGGTGGCTGGCGGGGGGCCGGGGCAACCGGACGGGGCTCGCGGTGGGGTGCGCGGTGGCGAGCCGGGGGGACGTCAGCGCCCGCTGCCGGTGCCAGCCGAAGTCGATGGGGATCAGTCCGGGCACGACAGCACGCACGGTCCGCAGACCCCACTGCGCCTGCTCGTCGGTGGTCTGGTCCACGACCCAGGGTTCGAACCCGGCGGTCACCAGCCCGGTGACGACGTGCCGCAGGGCCCCGGGGACGTCCCCGTCGTGGCGGGCGGGCCCGAACAGGTGCTGCAGGGGGTACCGGCGCCGCCGGGTCAGCAATCCCCGCACGTGCCGGGCGAAACCCGGCGACCCCGCCAGGACGGAGTGGTCGGACAGCGTGCGCACGGCGGACGCGTCGGCCGCCAGGCGTTCCAGGCGCACCGGGTCGGCCGCGCACTCCTCGGCGAGGACGGGGCTGCGGGCCGTGATCTCCGAGACCGCCGACCGCAGGGCCGCGAGCGGGTCCAGGCTGGCGGCGGCCGCGACGTTGAACGCGCCGGGACCGCCGTCGTGGCGTTCGGTGGTGCAGACGACGACGGGGAACGGCAGGTCGACACGGCCGTCGAAGGCGCGGACCTCGAACCCGAGGAACTCCGCCCGCCGCACCGTGTGCCGCAGGGTCGTGTCCGCGACGGTCGACAGGTCGACCTCGGGCAGGTCCAGCCCCCGGTACCAGCTGAGGAGGAACGCGTCGCGTTCGACGAGTTCGAGGAGAGCGTGCAGCGCAGCCTCGTCCTCACCCGTCCCGGACGCGCAGCCGCTGGAACTCTCCTGCACGAAACCCGGGTGGGCATCGGGGGCGTGGTAGTGCGCGAGCTGCTTGGGGATCCACCGCTCCCGTCCGGTGACGAGCGAACGGGCAGGGACCCACGCGACGACGGCGTCCTCGGGGAGTGCCGGCAGGCCCTCCTCGGTGCGGAACCGCGCGCCGGGGACGACCGTGACCCCGAGCGCGGTGACGTCGAGGGCCTGGCGGCCGAGGGCCCGCAGGGAGGAGTGGCGGACGCGGCCCCCGTGCCGGACGTCGGTACCGGCGTGGCGTTCCAGCCCTTCGAGCAACCCCGTCAGGCGGCTGGCCCGGACGGTCGCCCCCTGCCCGCCCCAGGTGATCTCGACGGGTCCGCGGGCGCCGACGGCGGGGAACGCGCCCCCCGCCGGGACGGCGGTGGGGGACGTCACGTCGGTCCCCCACCGCCGGCCCAGCAGTCCGAGCTCGGTGTTCACGAGGGCCGTGGACGGCAACCCCACGTCCTGTGGGCCGCGGGTCCGGTACCCGCGCACCGGTTGCCGCGGCCCGGAGCCCGGGGCGGGGGCGGGGAACGGGGCGCACCCGGAGCACCCCGGGACGGGCAGCAGGTGCACCGTGCGGGGCCGCGGGTCGCCGTCCTCGAGGACGACGACGACGGCGGTGCCGGGACGGGGGCGGACGGTCCGCAGCAGGTCGGCGACGAGCGGGGCCGAACCGACGGGCGGGGACCCCGGACGCGGTCCCGCGCCGGCGGACGGGAGGTGCGTCCCCGACCAGCGCACCACCAGGCAGCGGCCGCACCCCGCGCCCTCGGCAAACGGACCGACGAGCGTGCGGTCCCCGGTGCGGAACACCCGGCCGGCCGGGTCCACGGCCTCGGGGTCGAGTCCGGGGTCCAGGAGCACGACGCGGTCCGCCGGGGCGGTCAGCGCCACCGGAGGGCCTTCGCCGCCAGTCCCAGCAGGACCACCGCGAACCCGGTGAGGACGGCGGTGCAGACGAGGACCGAGTGCCAGGACCCTGTTCCGGCGAGCGTGGCGGACAGGCCCTCGGACAGGTAGCGCAGCGGCAGCACGGTCGAGACGCCGTGGATCCAGCCGACGACGGCCGGCAGCGGGAAGAACACCCCGGAGAAGAACGCCATCGGCACGAGCGCCGCGTTGGCGATGCCACCCACGACGTCGGGCGTCTTGGCCACGGACGACACGAGGCAGCCGAGCGCGAAGAACGCGGCGGTCCCGGCGGCGACGACGGGGACCGCGGCCCACCACCGGACCGAGAGGTGGAACCCGAAGGGCGGCAACGAGACCACGGCGACGCTGACGACCGTCTGGGCCAGGGACACGGCGAGCGCGACGAGGTAGCGGGACAGCAGCACCTCGAGCCGGGACGTCGGGGTCAGCTTCAGCAGGAGCAGCAACCGGCTGGCCCGCCACTGCACGAGCGTGTAGCCAACGCCGAAGATGGCGCCGTTCGCCATGCCGTAGGCCAGGATCCCCGGTGCGACGTAGTCGGAGTACGGCTGCCCGTTCGGAAGGTGCTGGCCGGAGTAGATGAACTCGAACGCCAGGAGCACCACGAGCGGGAAGGCGAAGTTGAAGAACAGGGCGAAGCGGTTGCGGACCGCGTCCTTGGCCGCCGCCGCGCTGAGCGCGGCGATGCGCCGGCGCCGGGCGCCCGGGCGGGGACCCCCCCTCGCCGTCAGCGGGGCGGTCGTCGTCAGCTCACTCATCGTCCATCACCTTTCCGGTCAACCTCAGGTACACGTCCTCCAGCCGGGGCGAACGGGTCTCGACCCCGCCCAACCCCACGGCCGCCTCGATGGCCGTCAGCGCCTCCCCGAGGTGGGTGGGCCGCAGCCGCACGCGTTCCCCGACGAGTTCCGCGTCCGCCCCGGGGACCAGCTCGTGGGCCCGGGTCAGCGACGCCTTCATCACGGGGACGAACACCTCGGTCGCACCGCCCTCGCGGGCGATGAGGTCCGACGGGCGGTCGACCGCGACGATCCGGCCCTCGTCGACGATCGCGACCCGGTCGCAGAGCTCCTCCGCCTCGCTGAGGTGGTGGGTCGTGTAGACGACAGTCGTCCCGTCCCCGCGCAGGGTCGCCAGCAGGTCCAGCAGGCGCCGGCGCGCGTCGGGGTCCAGCGCCGCGGTCGGTTCGTCGAGGAACAGCACGCGGGGGTGGTGCAGTACGGCCGCCGCGATGGCCACCCGCTGCCGCTGCCCCCCGGACAACTGGTCGACCCGGCGGTCCCAGGCCGCCGTCAGCGTGACGCGTTCGGCCGCCTCGCGAGCCAGGGCGGGATCTGCCTCCTGCAGGGCGGCCATGGTCGAGAGGTGTTCCCCCACGGTCAGCTTGGCGAAGAACGCGGGGGTCTGCGTCTGCATGCCGATGGACCGCAGGAACTGCCCCTCCCGCCGCGCCGGGTCGTACCCGAGGACCCGTACGGTCCCGGAGGTGGCGGTCGCCAGACCCGTCAGGGTTTCGACGAGGGTGGTCTTGCCGGCACCGTTGGGACCGAGGAGACCGAAGAACTCCCCCTGGCCGACGTCGAACGAGACCCCGTCGAGGGCCCGCACGGCGGGATACTGCTTGACGACGTCGCGCACCTCGATGGCGAGGGGACGTCCCGACGGTGGCGCGACGGCCACCTCGCCCCGGGCGGCGTGCCCGGGTGCCCAGTTGTGTTCCACGGTGGTCACCGTTCTTCCTCCTCGGGGGGCGGGTCGGGTGCCCACGGCGGGCACCGGACGGGTGGTGCGGCCGGAGTGACCGGCCGCGGTGAGCAGCAGGCCCGCGAGGCCCACCGCCAGGGCGGGAACCCCGCCGGGCAGGGCAACGGCGGTCTCCCGCAGCAGGAGCAGGGCGGCGGCGCACCCGGCGACCGCGAGCCCCAGGAGCGCGGCCCGGGTCGCGGGACGCCGCACGGGGCGGGTCCAGCGGGGGCGGGCCGACAGGCCCAGGGCCGCCAGCACAGCGCGGTGGCCGTCCAACCCCGGGAGCACGAGCAGGTTCCCCGCGGTGGCGACCGTGCCGAGCAGGAACGACTGCGCCACCAGGTCGCCGTGCCACCCCGCGTGCCAGACGAAGCCGACGACCGCCGTGAGGACGAGGTCGGCTGCGGGACCGGCCAGCGCGACGACGACGCGGCGCCACCGCCGGGGCAGCAGGTCGAGGCTGGACGTCCGGCACTCCAGGGCGAACGTGCGCCCGTCCCAGTGGGCGCGGATCCCGCGGACCTGGGCGCCGACGGCCGAGGCGGCCGCCGCGTGCGCCAGTTCGTGCAGGAGGCCCCGGGGCAGCAGGAGCAGCGCCGCGAGGACGGTGGCGACCCAGTCGGTGGGCCGTCCGGCCGCCGCGTCCCGCACCCCCGTCCAGGAGAGGACGACGACCCCGAGGGCGGTGGCGACGAGCGAGCCGGTGCCCGTGGCGAGGACCACCCGTACCCAGCCCCGGACGGCCGAGGCGGGTTCCCCGCGCAGGGGCCGTGTCGCCCTCCGGGGCGCGTCCTCCACGGGGGTGAGCCACCGGACCCGGCCGCGGGCGGCGAGGGAGTCGAAGAACCGTTCCGCCTGGCCGGTCGTGACGGGTGTCCCCGCCCGGGTGGCCGCGTGGGCGATCTCCTCGACGTCGCGGCGGCCGTCGCTGCGGGCCAGGAGCGCGAACTGGGCGTCGTTGAGCCGCACGACGGTGTCCTGACCGGTCTCGCCGAGCAGCCGCGTCCAGCGGTCCCCGTCGAAGCTGCGGGCCCCGACGACGGTCCGGCGGGTCAGCACGGGACGCCGACCGGGGACCGGCGCCGGGCCGGTCATCCCGGACCGCCGGCGAACGCTGTGCGCAGCAGCCGCGTCAGGTAGACCTCGTCGGAGATCAGCACGTGCAACCGGTTGTTCGTCATGTGCACGTAGGAGAAGAGCAGCCGTTCCAGGCTGTCGCGGGCGTCAGGGCGGACGCTCCCCTCGTGGTCGACGAACTCCAGCTCGCCGCGCCCGGCGGCCTCCCGCACCCGACCTTCGAGGTCGCGGCAGTGCCGCGCCCAGACCAGGGGAACCGAGTCCTCCTCGTCGTCGGCGCCGGTGCCCTCGGGGACCCGTCCGGCGGCGCGGTCGACGAGGTCGTCGGCCGCGCGCAGGATGCGCCCGACCTCCTGCCCCGACGTCCCTGCGGGTGTGGCCATGTCCAGTCCCTCGAGGTAGTCCGTCCCGTGGAAGGAGTGCCGCCAGTGCTCCTCGTAGGCGTCGAGGAACTCCCGCTGGTCGTCGGGATCGGGCAGGAACGTGCGGACGAGGACGGTCGTCAGCAACGCGGCCGTCGCCAGCAGGTGCGTCCGGCGCTGCAGCCGGCGCTGGCGCGCGAGGCGCAGGCACAGGTCGCTGGACACCCCGAAGTGCTCCTCGCTGAGGATCATCCCGACCGGTCCGCCGTACCGGCCGAACTCGGGCTCGTAGGGCCAGTCGACGGCGGTGTTGTTCTGCCGAAGCACCATCTGGCCCGACGCGTCGACCGACCGCTCGCGTTCCTCGGGGCTGAACTCCAGGCGGAACAGGACGTCGTAGCTCTGCTGGACGAACTCCTTCTCGTTGACCGCGTAGAGCGCGGGCCGGTCCCCCAGGAACCGGGCGACGTGCTCGTCGCGCAGGGCGGCGACGCGGTCGGCCACGTCCGGGGACCGGGGCAGCAGGCGGACTCGCACGTGCGGGCCCTCGAGCCAGTAGTTGATGAAGAAGAAGCCGCCCAGCAGGTCCTGATCGCGCAGTTCGGCCACCAGGGGGGCCAGGCAGCGCGCGAGGAACGGCTGGGGGTGGCTGGCGTAGAACACGTGGGTGGACAGCCACTCCCGCGTCAGGGGTTCGGCGGTGGTGGTCACGGGGTCTCCTGTCGGGTGAGTTCCACGACCAGCTCGCGGGTCGGCGTGCCCGGGGCGGGAGCTCCGGGCAGTCGCTCGAAGAACGTGAGGTGGTCACCGGGGGTGCTGCCGGCGCGGAGCGCAGCCCACGTCGACGGGGCGTCGAGGTGGTGGTAGCGGGGTTTCGCCGTGCGCGGTCGTCCGTCCGGCGAGGTCGTGGTGAAACCCTCGGGCGGGATCCCGAGCGATCGCACCCAGGCGCGGTCGGCGGCCCAGTCCGGACCGGCCGCCGGCACCGGAACGGTCCAGGACGCACGGGAGACGACCACGTCACCGACGGCCAGACGCGGACGGCGCACCGTGCCGAACTCGTCGGGTTCGACCGCGACGCCCGCGAACAGGTCGAGGACCGGCGCGGTGGACGGCGCGAACAGCAGCAGCGCCCGGGCCGTGTCCGGCAGCGCCTGCGGCACGAGGTACCCCAGGTAGACGGGCAGGACGGGCCGGTCGAGCCTGCGGGACCGCAGTTCCAGCACGCCCGTGCGGACGTCGTGGCGGACGAGGAGGTCGTCGACGGTCAGGACATGCAGCTCCGCGGGCAGCGCGGGGTCGCCGGGGGTCCGCAGCACGTGCGGGACCAGGGGCGGGTGGACGTTGAGGTTGCTGCGCGCCTCCCCGCCCAGGACCTCCACGGGCAGGGCGCCGGTGCCGTCCGTCGGGCGCAGCTGGTCGCAGAACTCCTTCAGCAGGACCTCGTCGTGGCCCAGCAGGCCGGCGAAGCGCGACCAGCCGAAACCCGGTCCGCCGTAGACCTTGTTGAGGACCCAGCCGGGTCCCTCGTCCGCACCCGTCTGCTGCAGGAAGGCGTTCGCGGTCGCGGTGGCCCGGGTGTCCGGAGGCAGCGCGGCGAGGACGCCCGCCAGGTCCTCGTGGGTCAGGGCGACACCGTGGGCGGGGCGGCCCTGGGCGACCCACGACGTCGTCCGGGCCGCGAGGAGGTCACGCAGCCCGCGGCGAGCCTCGTCGAGGGCGGTGACGGCGGGCAGGCCGAGCCAGTTGGCGTGCGGCGCGTAGGTGCCGTCGGCGTCGAACCGTTCGACCTTCGGGACCCAGCGGACGTACTCGTCGTAGAGGTCCTCGGCGAAGTCCTCGAAGAGGACTTCCACGTCGCCGTGCTCGGCGCCGGCACCGAAGCGGGCGACGAAGAACCCGGCGAGGTGCTGCCGGTGGGGTTCCAGCGGGTCGAGCGCGCGGGCCAGGTCGGCGACGACCGCCAGGTCGGCGCGGGCGGCGGGGGGCAGGACGACCTCGGCGACCTCGGCCACGGGCACCGCCGGGGCCAGGACGTCCTCGTAGAGCACGGTGGCGGGGACGCGTTCCCCGGTGCCGCCGACGGACTCCAGGGTCGTCCGGGCGCTCGAACGCACCTCCTCCTCGGTGCGCGGACGGTCCTGGGCGTCTTCCCCGGCGTACCGGTCGACGAGGACCGCCAGGGCCTCGAGCCGGTCCGCGAGGTCCCTCGCCCACGGCGCCGGCAGACCTCGGACTGCGGCCGCGACCGCGCGGGCGGGGTCGGGTGCGTGCACGGGGATCCGCAGGAGCTCGCACTCGACCACCCCGACGCGGACGAGCGCCCGCAGCGCCTGGAGACGTTCGACGTCGTCCCGGCCCACCCGGTCGGCGAGGGCCGCCAGCAGGTCCCGCACCGGCGTCCCCGTGGGCCCGGCGTCCCGCACGACGGTGAGGACGTCCCGCAGGACCGCGGTGTCGCGCAGCAGCAGCAGACGGTCGCTGTCGAGACCGACCTCGCCGGCACCCGACCCGGGCGGCGCGGTGCGGCGGCGCTGGATCGTCCGCACGAAGTCCTCGTCGCGGCGCACCGACGGCGACAACCGCAGGGGCAGGTCCAGGAACGAGGACTCCTCGTCCGCGACCTGGTCCGCGAGGCGTTGCAGGAAGGCCGTGCTCAACTGGACGCGGCGGACCCGCGCCGGCGCCGCGACCGGTCCGGTGGTGACCGCCGGGACGGCGGAGGCGGCCTCGGTGAACCGGACGGGGGCGACCGTTGTCAACCCGCTGAAGGGGCTGGTCTTCACGGCGGCCCGGCACACGTACTCCTGCAGCGTCCGGTCCAGGCGGGCGGCGTCCTTACGGCTGGTGGTGCCGCCGCGGGCTTCGCGCTGCAGGGCTCGCACCGCGAGGGGGGAGGCCACGCACAGGGCACGGCGCAGTTCCTCGTCCTCGCTCACCGTCCGCACGGCCGAGCGGACGAGCTCCTGCTCGACGGCCAGCGCGTCCGCGGCCGCGGCCGCGGCGATCTCCCGGTCGGCCTCGTCGGCGCGGGCGCGGTCGAGCAGGCGCAGCACCTGCGGGTGGTCCACCGCGAGTGCATCGGCGGCGGCCGGGCCCAGGGGCCGCAGTCGGCCGGCGAAGGCCGACCGGCGCAGGGCGAGCAGGTGACGCCGCACGGCGGGTTCCACGGTCGGCACAACGGTGTGCAGGGCGTCGGCCAGGGCGGCTGCGGACGCGGCCGCCACGACCTCCCACGCCGACGCGGCGTCGGCGGCGGCGGCGGCGCGCGGGGTCCGCAGGAGGGCGAGGACGTCCTCGGGCAGGCCCGCGACGCGCTGCACGCCGTACCGGGCGACGGTCCAGCGGTTCACTGCGACCACCCCCGCAGGTCCTCACCGGTGAAGAGTTCGAAGCGGTAGGAGGCGCCGGGGGCGCGGTCGCGGCCCAGCATCCACAGGATCAACGGGAACTGCCCCGCGGGCAGCCGCAGCAGCTCCGCCAGGGCGACGTTGTTGAACCCCAGGGCCGCCCCCGCGGCGAGACCGCCGCTCGAGGCGGTGACGTAGAACCGTTGCGTCGCAGCCCCGACGGCGGCGTTGGCGCGCCGGTACCCCAGGGTGCCGTCCTGCCGGACGGCCCCGTCCAGGTCGCCGGCGCAGAACACGACGGCCGCCGCCTTCCCGAGGTCGTAGTTCTGCAGGAAGTAGCTCTGCTGCAGCGCGGCCGCGTGGTCGCCCGGAGCGATCGGGGTCATGGCGCCGGTCCCGGGGTCGTAACGGTGGACGCCCGGCGCGAGCCCGTCCACGGCCAGCGCGACGACGTGCAGCGTCAAGGGTGGAGCCGCGAGGTCCTCCGCGGGCGCCCGGCCAGGACGCACCCCGTCCAGCACGGCCCGCAGCTCGGCGACGTCGACGGCGGCACCGCTGAAGCGGCCGAAACTCGTCCGGCGGCGCACGAGGTCAAGGGGCGCTGGCCGTGCCGGGGTGGGCGGTCGCTGCGGCGCCTCGCCCTGCAGGTCGGTCGCCGCGGCGAAGTGCACCGGGCGCCGGGACCACTCGCGATCCCGACGGGACACGACGGCGTCCAGCATCGGGCCGGTGGTGGTGGCGGCGTCTGGCCGCACCAGGGAGAGGTCGACCGCGGTGGCGGCGAAGACGCCCTCCTGGCCCGGGTCCACGCCGAGCAGTCCGGCCACGGCCGCCTCGTCGAGGGCCCAGGTGCGACCGAGGACACCGACCCGGCCCACGGCGGCGTCGTCGAGGGCCGCCAGCTGCGCGCCGTGGTCCATCGTCACGACGTGGTACGTGAACGAGCCGTACTTGTGGGCGTTGCGCCAGAACTTCACCGTCGTCAGCAGCCAGCCGTCGGGAGCCTGGTCGGCGGGGAGGCCGGCAGCGGCGCGGACCACCTCCGCCGCGGGCCCCGCGGACAGCCGCTGCAGGCGGTGGTGCAGCGCCGAGTAGTGGTGGACGCCCGGGATCAGGCCGTCGGCACCGGTGGAGATCCAGTAGTGCACGACCGGGTAGAGCGACCCGCCGGAGGCGGGGACCCGGGACCAGCGCGCCCGGGCGTACTCCCGGGTCCGTTCGGTGTCGGCGTTCGCGTCCGCCTGCAACCGGCGCCCTGTGCGGGCGGCGGCCAGGAACAGCCACTCCCCCAACCGGTCCAGCGGCTGAGAGTTCTCGTGGGGGGCGCGGCGCGGGAGGTCGACGTCGACGGTGGGACCGAAGAACTTCGCCTCCCGGGGGGCGTCGGAGAAGTCGGGGTGGTGGTCGAGCGGCGGCAGCGGCCGGTCCTCGCGGGTCAGCACGGCGCGCACGTAGTCGGAGGTGCGGGACACGACGACTCCCTGCGGTCAGGTGGGCGGAACGGGGTCTCGGGGAGGTCCGTCCCCGGGCGGGTGGGGTCCTGGCGGACTCCCGCCGGTCTGGCCGTCGGTGGGCGCCGCACCGACGGCCGGACCGGCCGGACGTCGTGTCGTCCTCAGGCGCAGCAGCTCGTGCAGCTCGTCGTGCTGCTGCTGCTGCAGGAGGAGGTGTAGGCGTTCTTCATGACCTCGCCGGCCTCGGTGTAGTCGTCGATCTCGAAGGTGTCGAGGTCGAGGTCGGAGGTGCTGGGCTTCTCGCTCACGGTGGTTCCTCTCGTCGGGCCCTGGGCCGCTGGTTCGACGTGCTCACGTCGACAGGACGAGTTTCGCGAGCGGGGTGGTGCCCCCGGTAGAGAGCGGATCAGGACTGCGGCGTGAAGTTCTCACCCGGTCCGGGGGACCTCTTCGGACCGCCCGCGCTGGGCGCTCCGGCGAGGCGGCGCAACCGGTTCCCGGGGGCCCGGTCCCAGCTGTCGCTGCGGCTGACGACGGCCAACCGCACCGCGAGGTGCAGGGCACCGGCGGGGTCGGGCGAGTCGGGCCACCCCGCGAGGTGGACGGCAGCAGAACCGCGCGGCTCGGGGGCGCCCCCCTCCGGTGCGGCGTCGAGGGCGACGAGCAGGCGGGTGGAGGGTGACCGACGCACGCGTCGCCCCGGTCGAAGGGGCGCGCGCCAACGGCGAAGACGTCGCGCCGTGCTGGTCGTCGGCGTGCGGGGCGGTGGCTCGCTGGACCTCGCCGCAGGCGGGCAGCCGCACCCGGCCGCGGTCCTCCTCGACCGCGAGCGGGCTCAGAAGCTGTCCTCAAAGGGTTGAGGGGGCCGAGCGGGTCAACCGCCGCAGCATCACCCGGCTGTAAGCGATCTGCACCATCGCCACCGCCGAGGCCACCGTCCGCTCGTAATCCCGAGCCAGCC
>NZ_JBGFTU010000027.1:0-51988 GCF_041276425.1 Kineococcus halophytocola
GGCTGGCTCGGGATTACGAGCGGACGGTGGCCTCGGCGGTGGCGATGGTGCAGATCGCTTACAGCCGGGTGATGCTGCGGCGGTTGACCCGCTCGGCCCCCTCAACCCTTTGAGGACAGCTTCTGAGACGTAACACGCACCTTCCCGCACCGACCTGACCTACCATCGAACACGTGTTCGATCCGTCACCCACGGTGCGCCACGGCCCGCCGGGCTGGCCGCAGCAGGTCCCCCCGCCGGACGCGCAGGACGTCGAGGACTGGCGCGTGGAGGCGGTGGCCTGGCTGCTGGACCAGGCGCCACCGGAGTACCGGGCGTACCGCACCGTGCGTCGCCACCCCGTCCTGCTCGTCTGGCTCGTCCGGCACCACGTCGCCGCGCAGCGCGAGGCCGTCCGGCGCGCGACGAGCACGGCGCGCCGGGACCTGGCGCACCGGCTGCCCCCGGAGGTGGCGCCGGGCGTCTTCGACGTCCTGGAGCGCGAGGACCTGCGGCTGCGGCGGGTGGCCCGCGCGGTCGACCTGCTCGACCAGGCGCTGGAGGGCAGGAGGTTCGTGCCGCGTCTGTGAGTCGAGCGTGAACGGTTGGTCCGGCCGGGCGGGTTCGCGGCCCCCGGTGCCGCGGGCGGCTCCTAGACTCGCCGGGTCCACCCGCCCGACGCGCCAGCACAGGAGGCCACCCCGCATGGGGCTGCTCGAGTCCATCCAGGGTCCGCCCGACCTCAAGGCCCTGGCCCCGGAGCAGCTGCCGCAGCTGGCCGGGGAGGTGCGCGACTTCCTCGTCGCCGCCGTCAGCCGCACCGGCGGTCACCTCGGCCCCAACCTCGGGGTCGTGGAGCTGACGATCGGGCTGCACCGCGTCTTCGACTCCCCGCACGACCGCCTCGTCTTCGACACCGGTCACCAGAGCTACGTCCACAAGTTGCTGACGGGCCGGCAGGACTTCAGCCGCCTGCGCGAGGCCGGCGGGCTGTCCGGCTACCCCTCCCGCGCCGAGAGCGAGCACGACGTCGTGGAGAACTCCCACGCCTCGACGTCGCTGTCGTGGGCCGACGGCCTGGCCAAGGCGTTCGAGCTGCGCGGGGAGCACGACCGCACGGTCGTGGCCGTCATCGGCGACGGCGCCCTGACCGGGGGGATGGCCTGGGAGGCCCTGAACACCATCGCCGCGGCCGACCGCCCGGTCGTCGTCGTGGTCAACGACAACGAGCGCTCCTACGCCCCGACGATCGGCGGGATGGCCTCGCACCTGGCGACGCTGCGCACGACGCGGGAGTACGAACGCCTCCTGGACTGGGGCCGGCAGTCGCTGCGCCGGGGAGGGGCCCCCGGGCGCCTGGCCTACGAGACGCTGCACGGCGTCAAGAAGGGCCTGAAGGACATCGTCGCCCCGCAGGGGTTGTTCGAGGACCTGGGTCTGAAGTACGTCGGGCCGGTCGACGGGCACGACACCGAGGCCGTGGAACACGCTCTGCGGCAAGCGAAGGTCTTCCGCGGTCCGGTCATCGTCCACGCCATCACGCAGAAGGGGCGCGGGTACCGGCCGGCCCTGGCCGACGACGCCGACCACTTCCACGCCGTCGGGGTCATCGACCCCGAGACGGGGGAGGCCCAGGCCAGTTCGGGCTCGTCGTGGACGAGCGTGTTCAGCCGGGAGATCACCGAGATCGCCGCGACCCGCCGCGACGTCGTGGGCATCACCGCGGCCATGCAGATCCCCGTCGGTCTGCAGGAGTTCGCCGACGCCTTCCCCGGTCGCGTCTTCGACGTCGGCATCGCCGAGCAGCACGCGGCCACCTCGGCCGCCGGGATGGCCGCCGGCGGGCTGCACCCCGTGGTGGCGGTCTACGCCACGTTCCTCAACCGCGCCTTCGACCAGCTCCTGCTGGACGTCGCCCTGCACCGGGCGGGGGTCACGTTCGTCCTGGACCGCGCCGGGGTCACCGGCCCGGACGGTCCCAGCCACCACGGGGTCTGGGACCTGGGGCTGTGCCGGCTGGTGCCGGGGCTGCGGCTGGCCGCCCCGCGCGACGCCGAGACCCTGCGCGAGGAGCTGCGCGAGGCCGTCGCCGTCGAGGACGGGCCCACCGTCGTGCGGTTCGGCAAGGGCAAGGTGCCCGCGCCGATCCCGGCGATCGCCCGCGCCGGGCACGCCGACGTCCTGCAGGGGGAGGCCTGGGCCGCGGGGGACGACGTGCTGCTCGTGGCCGTCGGGGCCCTCGTGCCGCGCGCCCTGGAGGTGGCCCGCCGCCTGCGCGGGCACGGCGTCGGGGTCACGGTCGTGGACCCGCGCTGGGTGGTGCCCGTGGACGAGGCCCTGGTGGACCTCGCGGTGGCGCACACCCACGTCGCGGTGCTGGAGGACGGGTGCGAGGTCGGCGGGGTCGGCTGGGCCCTGGCCGCGGCGCTGCGGGCGCGCCAGGACGCCACGCCCGTGCAGGTCTTCGCGCTGCCGCAGCGGTTCCTGGACGTCGGGGACCGCGAGAGCCTGCTCGACGAGGCGGGCCTGGCCCCGCAGGGCGTGGCCCGCCGCGTCGTGGAGGCGCTCGCTCAGCAGGCCCGTTCGAGCGCGCCGTCGGCGACGGCCGAGGAGTCCCCGGCCACGAGCACGCCGCGCAGCGCCCCGTTCCCGGCGAGGTAGTCGCCCGTCGCGGCGGGGGAGCAGTTCCCGGGGACCAGCAGCAGCGGGGCGCCGTTGACGGCGGCGACCGGGACGGCGGCCAGGGCGTCGGGGAAGGTGCGGCCCGTGGCCACCACCGCGACCGTCGAGCGCGGGTGGGCGGCCCGGGCCACCGCCGCCGACGTCGCGTAGCGGTCCGCGCCGGACAGCCGGGTCACGGCCTGCGGGGCGGTGAGGAACAGGTCGGTGCGGGCGGCGACGGTGGCCGAGACCGACTCGGGGCCGCCGACGACGGTCGCGCGGGTCCGCTCCGCCGCGCTCAGCCACGTCGTCACCGCCTCCGGCAGCCGCTCCGGCGCGGTCAGCAGCAGCGGTTCACCGCGCCAGCCGGCCAGGGCCGCCCCGGTGACGGCGTCGGGGAACGCGTCGCCGCGGGCCAGCACGAACGAGACCTGCCCGGTGGGGAAGAACCGCTGCGCGACCGCGACGGCCGTCGCGTACCGGTCGGCGCCGGCGGTGCGGTCCACGGTGGCCGAGGGCAGCAGGGCCCGGACGGCGTCCACGACGGCCTCGGGCACGCGGTCGCTCCCGCCGACGACGTGGACGGAGGCGGGGGCCAGCCGGGCCAGCTCGGCGCGGGTCGCGGCGGGCAGCCCGCCGGCCGCGGTGAGCAGCAGCGGGCCGTCGAGGTGGGCCGCCGCGGGGCCCGCGGCGAGGGCGTCGGCGAAGGACTCACCGCTGGCCAGGAACACCGTGGACCCGGGGGAGGGGGCGAAGGAGCCCCGCGAGACCAGCGCCGCCGTCGCGTACCGGTCCGGCCCGTCGGCGCGGACGGTGCCGCTGTAGACGAACGGGGTGCTGACCGCCCCGGCCGCCGGGGCCGTGGCCAGCACCGCCGCCGCCACGGCACCGGCCAGACCTGCGAAGTGACGCTTGGTGAGCATGGTGTGACTCTACGAGGGGTTCACTCGCGCAGGTCGACGGCGCCGCGGTGCACCGGGTGCCCCTCGGCGATCCACCGCTCCACCCCGCCGACGAGGTCCGTCGCCCGGCGCAGGCCGACGGCCCGCAACGAGGCCGCCGCCAGCGAGGAGCTGTACCCGTGCCGGCAGACCACCACCACGCGCAGGTCCGGCCCGCTCGCCTCCGGGATGCGGTACGGGCAGGTCGGGTCCAGCCGCCACTCCAGCACGGTCCGGTCGATGACCAGCGCGCCGGGGAACTCCCCCTGCGCGGCCCGGTGCGACGGGGTGCGCGTGTCGACCACGAGGGCCCCGGCGGCCTGCTCGGCGACCAGCTCGGCCGGGGTCAGCCGGTCCAGCCCCGCCCGCACCCGCGCGAGGTGCTCCGCGGCCCCCACGACGGCCCCGGTCAGGCCGCTTCGCGCGCCTGCACGGCGTGCTCGAGCATCTCGGCCATCCGCCACGCCTCCGAGCGCGACAGGTGGAACCCCAGCTCGCGGTGGGTGCCCAGGCCCGAGTAGATGGCGATACCGGACAGGTTCGGCTCGTGGCCGTCGTCCTCGATCACGCTCAGGCAGATCCACGGCTTCATGCCGGGGCGGAAGTGCGCCATCCGCAGGGGAGGCACGTGGCGCTCGCCCTTGAGGTAGGGGACGAGCATGCGGGCGTAGGCGAGGTCGTAGACCTCCGTCCGCCCGTCGGCGCGGAAGAAGACGTCGTTCCCGCGGATGGTGAGGGATCCGGCCGCTGTGGCCCCGAGCTGCACCCCCTCATTTGACCCGACGGACGGCTCCGTGTCTCGTTCGTTACCGAATCCCCACGCGAACGCGCGCTCTACTGGCCCTCGGCGAGCACGTTCTCGACCAGTCGCGGGCTCGTCGGGGCCAGGGCGACCTCCTCGCGGGTGACGACGACCGGCCGCCGCAGACCCCGGTCGGCCCGGTCCGTGGCCGCCCACGCGGCCCCCACGTAGGCGGGGTCGATGCGGGCCAGGTCGAACCACCCGCGGGTGCGGTCGGGCACCGCGACGGCGCGCAGCACGTTGCCCGGCGTCCGGTCGGGCCCGGCGACGAGGTGCTCGCGCAGCGTCCGCGAGGCCAGCAGCGTCGGCACGTCGCAGCCGCCGACGGGCCGCAGCACCCCGGCGGTGGGGGTGCCGGCATCGCGCAGCAGCCGCTGCACGACCAAGGCCCCGATCTCCTCCAGGCGGGCCAGGTCCTCCTGGCCGAGCACCGTGGAGCGGCCGGTGGCGCGCGCCGAGGCCACCGGCAGCGGCAGCGTCCGCTCCGAGCGGCCGTGGGGGACGACGACCCCCAGGCCCAGGTGCAGCGCCCCGCCCAGGACGGTGCGGTGGGTCCAGCCGAACCCCGGGTGGCGGTCGGCGCCGGCCGGCACGGCCAGGGGGACCACCCGCGCGGTGCCGGAGTGCAGTTCGCGGTGGGCGTGCAGGACGTCCCCGACCCGCAGGCGCGCCACGTCCTCCTCGCCGTCGTCTGTGGCCGCCCCGGCGGCCCGCGCCAGGTCGGCCCACTCCAGCGCCGCGCACCCGGGCAGCCGGACGCCGTCGTCGTCGAGGTCGACGTCCAGGTCGTCCACGACGCTGGTGGCCAGCACGCTGCGTCGCAGGATGGCCCGGACGGGGGGCGGCTGTTCGGTGCTCACCTGCCCGACCGTAAGCGAGGAGGGCCGGTGCGCCCCGGTGTCGTCGCCCGGACGGGTCAGCGTGTCGCGAGGTGGAACCAGACGGTCTTGGCCAGGGAGCCCTCCTCCCGCGGCTGGGGCCACCAGCCCCCGCCCACCTCGCCGGTCTGCGCGCCCCCGACCTCGTCGCTGCGGTAGACCCCCCAGGCGGTGGCCAGCGCGTCGACGAGAGCGATGCCGCGCCCGTCGGTGGCCTGCGGGGACTGCGGCCGCAGCGTCGGGACCCGGTCCTCGCCGTCGGTGATGCCGACGAGGATGCCCTCCTCGTCGTGGGTCAGGGACAGCACGACGGGCCCGCGGCCGTGGTCCAGGGCGTTCTGCACGAGTTCGCTCGTCAGCAGCTCGGCGATCCACCGGCGCGCCAGCGGCAGGTGCTCGTCGGGGCAGTGCTCGCAGACCCAGTGCCGGGCCATCGCGGCGGCGGACAACTGCTCGTCCAGGGTGAGACGTTCCACGTCCAGCTCCGTCACCGTCGACCGACACCACGACACCGTCACCGCTTCGTGACCTGTTCGACCATCCCCCACCCGGACCGGTCCGGCAAGGCGAACGGGGCCGGGCCGGGCCCGGGCTCAGGTACCGGCGGGCTCGGCCGTCCCCGCGGCACCCGGCTCAGCACCCGCCGCGGCGTCCACCGCGGCGTCCGACATCGCCTGCACCAGAACGGGAACCACGAGGTCGAGCTGCCAGGTGCGGGCCCCGCGGTCGGCGAGCGCCGCGCGCACCGTCGCCTCCTGCAGCGGGGCCGGCGGCGCCCAGGCCAGCCGGCGCAGGGCGTCCGGCTGCAGCACGTTCTCCACCGGCAGCCCGTGCCGGTCGGCCACGGCGCTCACCGCGGTCCGGGCGGCGTTCAGCCGGGCGGCGGCCTCGGGGTCCTTGGCCGCCCACACCCGCGGCGGCGGCGGACCGTCCCCGCGCGGCTGGTGCGCCGGCAGGTCCGCCTCGGGCAGCGCCAGGCCGGCGGCGACGGCCTCGGCCCACAGCGACAGCCGGGACCGGGACGCGCGGCCGGTGAACCCCTGCGTCGCCGCGAGGGCCTGCGGGGTGCGCGGCACCGCCCGGGCCGCGGCGACGATCGCGGAGTCCGGCAGCAGCCGGCCCGGGGAGGTGTCCTTGCGGCGCGCCTCGGCGTCGCGGGCCAGCCACAGCTCGCGCACGACGGCGAGCTGGCGGCGCGAGCGGACCGCGTGCAGGCCCGAGGTCCGGCGCCACGGCTCGGCCGGCGGCGGGGGCGGGGGAGTGGTCGCGACGTGCTCGAACTCCTGCCGGGCCCACTCCAGCTTGCCCTGGGCGGCGAGGCGTTCGGCCAGGACGTCGCGCAGCCGGACCAGGACCTCCACGTCCAGCGCGGCGTACGTCAGCCACGGTTCGGGCAGCGGGCGGGTCGACCAGTCCACCGCGGAGTGCTCCTTGGCCAGCCGCAGCCCCAGCAGCTCCTCCACGACCGCGCCCAGCCCGACCCGCGGCAGGCCCGCGATGCGCGAGCCCAGCTCGGTGTCGAACAGGGTCGTGGGACGCATGCCCAGCTCGGCCAGGCACGGCAGGTCCTGGTTGGCGGCGTGCAGCACCCACTCCACGCCCGCCAGCGCCTCCCCCAGGGAGGACAGGTCCGGCAGCGCGGCCGGGTCCACGAGCGCGGTACCCGCCCCCTCGCGGCGCAGCTGGACGAGGAACGCGCGCTGCCCGTACCGGTAGCCCGAGGCCCGTTCGGCGTCGACGGCCACCGGCCCGGTGCCGGCCGCGAACGCGGCGACGACCCGGGCCAGCGCGGCCTCGTCGGCCACGACGGGCGGCAGGCCGTCGGTGGGGGCCGACAGCAGCGGCAGCTCAGGTTCGGCGACCTGTTCCTGCTGCTGCGTCGGCGTGTTCGTCACCGCACCACCGTACGTGACCGGGGGTGCGCTCACGTCACTGGATGACGCCTGCCCGCAGGGTGATCGCGACCATCTCGGCGCGGTCGCCGGTGCCGAGCTTGCGGGCGATGCGGGCCAGGTGGCTCTTGACCGTCAGCGCCGACAGGCCCAGCAGGGCGCCGGTGTCCTTGTTCGAGCGGCCGTCGGCGACGTGCTGGAGCACCTCGACCTCGCGCTCGGACAGCGAGTCCACCCCCGCCTCCCCGCCGCGGCCCTCGAACCCGACGCCCTCGGGGCGGGTGGTCACGAGGTAGCAGCGCACCCCCGCGGCGACCGCGCCGCGCACGGCGAACGGGTCGGCGTTGGAGGACAGCACGACGCACCGGTTCCACCCGGCCGCGCGCAGCTCCGAGACGAGCTGGGCGCCGGAGCCGTCGGGCAGCCCGGCGTCGGCGATGAACAGCGCGCGCGGGCCCGTGCGGGCCATCGCGCGGGCCTGGGCCACGCTCGTGGCGTGCTCGACGTTCACGGCGCCGAGCATGCGCAGCGTGCGGGTCACCGATTCGCGCACCGCGGGGTCCGCGACGGCGACGAGGGCCGCGAAGCGGCCGAGACGGGAAGGAACGGCCATCCCGGGGCGTTCGACGAGCGCAGTCACCGTCGTCCTCCTGCAGGCGATGGGCGCACCCCTGGCGGGTGCACCTCTGGGTCTGAGGAGGTGATCGGCCACCGGAGGGTGGTCCTTGAACGTTTTGGGAGCGTTTCGGCGTCAGTCGGCGTCAGTGCGTGCGCCGGCCCAGGGTCACCACGCCCTCCGGCAGCGGGGGCAGCCCGGCCACCGTGCACACCAGCTCACCCCACGCCCGCAGGTGCGCGGGCAGGCCGCCGGGGTCCAGCGGCGTCCAGGAGGCCCGCAGCTCGACGTCCACCGACGCCGGCCGGTCCGCCAGCGCCCCGTACCCCTCCGACAGCACGCGGGTCACGGTGCCGCCCACGGCCGTCGCCTCGGCCCCGGCCCCGGCCAGCCCGTCCTCCAGCCACGACCAGCCCACCTGACCCAGCAGCGGGTCCGCGCCCAGCTCGGCCTCGAGGTCGGCGCGGGCGTAGGTGACCACCCGGAACGGCCCGGCCCACTCCTCGGGCGCGGCCGGGTCGTGCAGCAGGATGAACCGCCCCGTGGCCAGCTCCTCGCCGTCGAGGACGACGTCGCCGGCCACGGCCCAGGAGTGCGGGGCGATCCGCGCCGGGGCCGGCACCTCGGTGAGCACCAGCTCCGGGCGCAGCCGGACCTCGCGCACGGCCGCCACCGCCGCCTCGAAGGCGGCGGGGACGCCGGGCGCACCCGGTCCTGAGCGTCCTCGGTGAGCGGTCACGCCGGGGAGCGTAGGCAACCGCGCCCCCCGCGGCGGTGCCGCCACGCCGTGGGACCATCGCCTGCGTGCCCGACCAGACCTCGCCCTACCTGCACGCCGCGCGCGGCGGCACCACCCCCTCCCGCACCCCGGTCTGGTTCATGCGCCAGGCCGGCCGCTCCCTGCCGGAGTACCGCGCGGCCCGGGCCGGGACCACCATGCTGGAGTCCTGCCGCCGCCCCGAGCTCGTCGCCGAGATCACCCTGCAGCCGGTCCGGCGCTACGACGTGGACGCCGCCGTCTTCTACTCCGACATCGTCGTCCCGCTGGAGGCGGCCGGGGTGGGCGTGGAGATCGTCCCCGGCACCGGGCCGGTCATCGCCGAGCCGGTGCGCACCCGCGCCGACCTCGACCGCATCCCCGAACTGCCCCTGGACGCCCTGCAGCACATCACCGACGCCGTGCGGCTGACCACCGAGCAGCTCGGCGACGTCCCGCTCATCGGGTTCGCCGGGGCCCCCTTCACCCTGGCCAGCTACCTCGTCGAGGGCGGCCCGTCCCGGGACCTGCTGCGCACCAAGGCGTTGATGCACGCCGACCCGCAGCTGTGGCACGACCTCGCCGCCCGCCTGGCCCAGATCACCGGAACGTTCCTGCGCGCCCAGGTCCTCGCCGGCGCCTCGGCCGTGCAGCTGTTCGACTCCTGGGTCGGCTCGCTGCCCCTGGCCGTCTACGAACGCCTCGTCGCCCCCCACTCCGCCGCCGCCCTCGGCGCCGTCGGCGACCTCGGCGTCCCGCGCACCCACTTCGGCACCGGCACCGGGGAACTGCTCGGGGCGATGGCCGCCGTCGACGGCGGCGTCGACGTCCTGGGCGTGGACTTCCGCGTCCCCCTGGACGAGGGCGCCGCCCGCGGCCGCGCCGGGGCCGGCCGGCCCGTCGCCGTCCAGGGCAACCTCGACCCCGCGCTGCTGTTCGCCCCCTGGGACGTCCTGCGCGCCGACCTGCACCGCATCCTGCGCGAGGGCGAGCGCGCCGGGGCCGGGCACGTCGTCAACCTCGGCCACGGCGTCCCCCCCAGCGCCGACCCCGACGCCCTGCACCGCGTCGTGGAGGAGGTCCACGCGTGGCGGAGGTGAGCACCCACCCGCGCGCTCGCCGCCGGGTCGTCGTCGTCGGCGGTGGCCTGTCCGGGCTCGTCGCCGCCCACGACCTCGCCGACCGGTGCGAGGTCACCGTCCTGGAGGCCTCCGACCGCCTCGGCGGCGTCCTGCGGCGCACCGAGGTGGGCGGGCTCACCGTCGACCTCGGCGCGGAGTCCATGCTGGCCCGCCGCCCCGAGGGCACGACCCTGGCCCGCGAGCTCGGCCTGCCCCTGGTCCACCCCGCCACCACGACGGCCTCGGTGGCCACCGCCACCGGGCTGAGCCCGCTGCCGGCCGGGACCGTCATGGGCGTGCCGCGCTCGGCGGAGTCGGTGCGCGGGCTCCTGGACGCCGAGGCCCTCGAGCGCGTGCGCACCGAACCCGAGCGCCCCGCGGCCCCCCTGGAGCACGACGTCAGCGTCGCCGACTACGTCGCCGACCGCGTCGGGCCCGCCGTCGTCGACCGCCTCGTCGAACCCCTGCTCGGCGGCGTCTACGCCGGGCACGCCCGCCGCCTGTCGCTGCGGGCGACCGTCCCGGCCCTGTGGGAGCACGCCCGCCGCGGCGGCTCGCTGCTCACCGGCCTCGGCCCCGCCCCCACCACCGACACCACCCCCGCCGCGCCCGTCGCGCCCGTCTTCGCCGGCATCGACGGCGGCATGGCCCGGCTGCCCACCGCCCTGGCCGAGCACCTGCGCGAACGCGGCGCCGACGTGCGCACCGGCACCCCCGTCCGGGACCTGACCCGCACCATCACCGGCTGGCGCGTGCGCACCCTCCAGGGGGCCCTGGAGGCCGACGCCGTCGTGCTCGCCGTCCCCGCCCCGACCGCCGCCCGGCTCCTGGGCACCGCCGTGCCCGCCGCTGCCGCCGAGCTCGCCGCCGTGGAGACCGCGAGCATGGTCATCACGGCGCTCGCCGTCCCCGCCGCCGACCTGGACGGCCTCACCGGGTCCGGGGTGCTGGTGCCGCCCGTCGTGGGCGCCGGTCGCGGGCTGCGGGCCAAGGCCCTGACGCTGTCGGGCCGCAAGTGGGGCTGGGTCGGGGCCCAGAGCGAGGACCTGGCGGTCCTGCGCGTCTCCCTGGGCCGGGCCCGGGAGACCGAGGCGCTGCAAGCCGAGGACGCCGACGTCGTCCGCTGGGCCGCGCAGGACGCCTCGGCCCTGCTGGGCCGGGCGCTGCACCCCGTCGACCACGCCGTGGTGCGCTGGGCGGACGGGTTGCCGCAGTACGCGGTCGGGCACGTCGACCGCGTCGCGCGGCTGCGCGCGGCGGTGGCCGCGGCCGGGGACCTGGCCGTGTGCGGGTCCGTGCTCGACGGCGTCGGGGTCCCGGCGTGCATCGGGGCGGCCCGGGCGGCGGCCGCGCAGGTGGCCTGAGGGAGAATCGCGGCCATGTCCGAGACGACCCCCGTGAGCACCCCCACCGCCGACCAGATCAACGACACCATCGCCTACACGATGTGGTCGGTGTTCGCCGTCGAGACGACCCTCGGCGACGCCGACCGGGCCGCGATGACGCAGGAGGTCGCCGACCTGCTGGCGGAGCTGACCGACCGGGGCCTGGTCGTGCGCGGCCTGTACGACGTCGCCGGCCTGCGCGCCGACGCCGACGTCATGCTCTGGTGGCACGCCCCGACCGTGGAACTGGTCCAGGAGGCCTACCGCCGCCTGCGCCGCACCCGCCTGGGGCGCCACCTCGCGCCCGTGTGGTCGGTCGTGGGCCTGCACCGCCCGGCGGAGTTCAACCGCGGGCACGTGCCGGCGTTCATGTCCGGGGAGCAGGCCCGCGACTACGTGTGCGTCTACCCGTTCGTCCGCTCCTACGACTGGTACCTGCTGCCCGACGCCGAGCGCCGGACCATGCTGCGCGACCACGGCCTGGCCGCCCGCCCCTACGAGGACGTGCGCGCCAACACCGTGTCCGCGTTCGCGCTGGGCGACTACGAGTGGGTCCTCGCGTTCGAGGCCGACGAGCTGCACCGCATCGTCGACCTCATGCGCGACCTGCGGGCCACCGAGGCCCGCCGCCACGTCCGCGAGGAGGTCCCCTTCTTCACCGGGCCGCGCGTGGAACTGCCCGCGCTCGTCGACGCGCTGCCCTGAACCTCACACCAGGCCGAACCTCACACCTGGCTGGACCTCACACCTGGCGGTAGTCCGCCTCGGAGTCGGCGTCACCCGCGCGGGTGGCGTCAACGTCCGGGACCTCCTGGGCCAGCCGCTCGTCGAGGGTCTCCTCCTCGCGGTCGCCGTCGGTGATGAGCTCGGCGGTGAAGTTGCTGAGGTGGTTCTCCGGCTCCCAGCCCTGGTCGTCCTGGTCGTCGCGCATGAGCGTGTCGGTGGACAGGACCTCGGGGTCACCGGCCGAGGGGGCCGCGTCCGGGTCGACCTGCTGCAGGTCGGGGTCGGCCAGCGGGTCGACGTCGGGATCGCGGGGTTCGTAGGGCTGCTCGCTCATGGCGACCACCCTGCCTCAGGCCCGCGTCGGGCGCAGGGTGAGGCTGATGGAGTTGATGCAGTACCGCTGGTCCGTCGGCGTGGCGTAGCCCTCGCCCTCGAACACGTGGCCCAGGTGCGAACCGCAGGTGGCGCAACGGACCTCCACGCGGCGCATGCCCAGGGAGGTGTCCTCCAGCAGTTCCACCGCGTCGGAGTCCTTGGGGTCGAAGAACGAGGGCCACCCGCAGTGCGAGGCGAACTTCTCGGCACTGGTGAACAACTCGGCCCCGCACCCGCGGCAGGCGTAGACGCCCTCGGTCGTGGTGTCCTCGTACTCACCGGTGAACGGGCGCTCGGTCCCGGCCTGGCGCAGCACGTGGTACTCCTGCGGGTCCAGCTGAGCGCGCCACTGCTCGTCCGTCTTCGTCACGTCGTAGGTCTTGCCGGTGGTCTCGGGCGTGTGCGCAGTCATGTCCTGCACAACCGCCCGGGCTGGCCGGCTGTTCCGTCAGCCGAGCCGGGTGGTCCCCGCGTAGACGTGCAGCACGGGGACGCCGAGGTCGTCGCGGGCCCGGGAGGCCCAGTCGGTGTGGAAGGTGTCCTCCACGGCGTGCGGGCGGGTCACCACGACCAGTTCGCGGGCGTCGGGTTCCTCGGCCAGGGCCTGGCGCACCGCCGGCAGCGGGTCGCTCCCGGTGGTCCGTCCCTCGGCGTTCAGGCCCTCGGCGCGCAGCGCCTCGACCGTGGCCCGCAGCGCCGTCTCGGCCTCCGCGCGGGCCTCGGCGCTGTCCGGGCGGTCCCCGCCGAGGTCGGCGAAGGCCTCCCGCACCTCGCCCAGGCTCAGCTTGTCGACGACGTCGGCCAGCAGGCTGCGGCGGGTGTCGGCCGGGACGAGCACGAGGTGGCGCACGTCCTGGCCCTCGGCCCGTTCGGCGGCGTGCAGCCGGGCGACGTTGCCGGCGTCGACGTCGCCGAAGGCCTCCTCGGTGAGCACGACGACGGTCCACGGCGAGGTGTTCGGCGAGGCGCTCGGCGAGGCGTTCGGCGGGAGGTTCTGCGGGGGCACGTGCGCGACCCTAACGGGGGCGGGTGCGCCCGGCAGCCCGGTGTCCGGCAGGATCGGGGCGTGATCGCGTCGACACCACGGGGGCGGAGCAGCCGGGCGCTGCCGGTCTGGGTCGCTCCCGCGGCGCTGTTCGGGGTGGCCGGGGTGGCCCACCTCGTGCGCCCCGCGGGGTTCGACACCATCGTGCCGCGGGCGCTGCCGGGCCCGGCCCGCGCCTGGACGCACGGCTCCGGGGTCGCCGAGCTGGCCCTGGCGGCCGGGTTCGCGCTCCCCGCCACCCGGCGCGCCACGTCCCGGGCGGCCGCCGCCTTCCTCGTCGCGGTGTGGCCGGCGAACGTGCAGATGGCCGTGGACGCCTGGCGCTCGGGGTCGGGCGCGCGCCGCGCGGTGACGACGCTGCGACTGCCGCTGCAGGTGCCGCTGGTGCGCCTGGCGCTGCGGGCGGGCCGGTGAACGGGCGCCGCGCCGCCGCGGTGGGGGCCGTGGCCACGGCCGCCGCCACCGTCACCGGCGCCGCCCTGACGGCGACCGCGGTGACCTTCGCCCGCGCCGTGGTCACCCCGCGCCGGCACAAGCCCGACGACCTGGAGGTCCTGCAGGTGGGGCCGCACCGCGTGGTGCTCTCGGCCACCGCCGACACCGTCGTGCCCGGCCGGTACGGGGTGTGGACCGACGGCGGCCGCGGGCACTTCCGCGTCGGGGACGTCCTGGAGACCGGCCGGGACCGCGTCACGCGCGCCCTGCTCGGGGTCGACGCCGGCGTGCCCGTCCCCGGCGCGGGGCGCTGGAACCAGTACTACTACGCGGGCGACCCCGCGGTGGCGCTCGGCCTGGCCCACGAGGACGTGCTCGTCCCCGGCGACGTCGGGGCGCTGCCGTGCTGGTCGGTGCCCGGTCCCGCGCAGGGGGCCTCCGACACCTGGGCGGTGCTCGTCCACGGCCGGGGCGCCACCCGGGAGGAGGCGTTGCGGGCCGTGCCGGTGCTGCACGCGGTGGGCCTGCCGTGCCTGGTCCCGGCCTACCGCAACGACGCCGACGCCCCGGGCGCGCAGCCGGGGGTGTACGGGCTGGGGGACACCGAGTGGCGCGACGTGGAGGCCGTCGCCCGGTACGCCCTGGAGCGCGGGGCGCGCCGGCTGCTGCTCGTGGGCTGGTCGATGGGCGGGGCGATCGTCCTGCAGTTCGTGGCCCGCTCGGACCTGGCCGGGCACGCGGCCGCCCTCGTCCTGGACGGCCCCGTCGTGGACTGGTTCGACGTGCTGGACCACCAGGCGCGCCAGGCCGGTGTCCCGGTCCGGCTGGGCCGCTTCGGGTTGCACCTGCTCGGGCACCCGCTCGGACGCCGCCTCGTCGGGGTCCCCGGACCGGTGGACCTGCGGGCCATGGACTGGGTGCGCCGGGCCGAGGAGCTGCACCTGCCGGCGCTGCTGCTGCACTCCGACGCCGACGACTACGTCCCCTCCGGGCCCTCGCAACGACTGGCGCAGGCCCGCCCCGACCTCATCACCTACGTCGCCAGCAGCACCGCGCGGCACACGAAGGAGTGGAACGTGGACCCGCAGGGCTGGGAGTCGGCCGTCCGGGAGTTCGTCACCGCGACGCTGGAGGCCGCCGCGTGAGCGTGGCGCGGGCGTTGTGGACGACCGGGCCCGGGCAGGTCGAGCTGCGCGAGGAGCTGCTGCCGGTCATCGGCGCGGCCGACGTGGAGATCCGCACCGAGTTCTCCGCCGTCAGCCGCGGCACCGAGGCGCTCGTGCTGGCCGGGGCCGTCCCGCCCAGCCAGCACGACACGATGCGCGCCCCGTTCCAGTCCGGGGAGTTCCCCTTCCCCGTCAAGTACGGCTACCTGTCGGTGGGCACCGTGGCCCAGGCCGGCCCGCGCGCGCAGGACCTGGTGGGGCGCAGGGTGTTCTGCCTGCACCCGCACCAGGACCGGTACGTCGTCCCGGCCTCGGCGGTGCTGCCGGTCCCCGCGGCCGTCTCGCCCGGGCGGGCGGTGCTGGCCGGGATGCTGGAGACCGCCGTCAACGGGGTCTGGGACGCCGGGCTCGGCATCGGCGACCGCGTCAGCGTCGTCGGCGCCGGCGTCCTGGGCCTGCTCGTGGCGACCCTGGCCGCCCGGGTCCCAGGCACCGACGTCGAGGCCGTCGACGTGCGCACCGACCGCGCCGGCACCGCCGAGCGGCTGGGGTTCCGGCTCGTGGCCCCCGACGACGCCCGGCGCGAGCGCGACGTCGTCCTGCACACCAGCGGCACCGGTCCCGGGCTCACGACGGGGTTGCAGCTGCTCGGTGACGAGGGCCTGCTCGCGGAGATGAGCTGGTACGGCGACCGCAGCGTCGAGGTGGGCCTGGGGGAGGGTTTCCACTCCCGGCGGTTGACGATCCGCGCCTCGCAGGTGGGGCGCGTGCCCCCGGCGCGGGCCCCGCGCTGGACGACCCGGCGCCGGCTCGCCCTGGCGCTGGACCTGTTGTGCGACGAGCGGTTCGACGCGCTGCTGGACGGGGTCACCCCGTTCGAGGACTCCGCGGAGGTCCTGCCCGGGATCGCCGCGGTGGGCGGGGACGCCTTGTGCCACCGGTTCAGCTACTGAGGAGTTCGGCATGTACTCGTTGACGGTCCGCGACCGGTTCATGGTGGCGCACAGCTTCTCCGGGGAGGTGTTCGGCCCGGCCCGGCGCCTGCACGGGGCGACGTTCGTCGTGGAGGCGACGTTCCGCCGGGCCGAGCTGGACGGGGACGGTCTCGTCGTCGACATCGGCGTGGCCTCCCGGGTGCTGCGCGAGGTGCTGTCGCAGGTGGAGTACCGCAACCTCGACGAGGTCGAGGAGTTCACCGGGCAGAACACCACGACGGAGTTCCTGTGCCGCTGGACCGCCGACCGGCTCGCGGACTCCCTCGGCCCGGCCGCGGCCGGGCTGGCCGGGATCACGGTGCTGCTGCGCGAGTCCGACGTCGCGTGGGCGGCGTACGAGAAGGAGCTGTGAGGTTCCTCCTCGCGCCGGACCTGTCCGCGCCCACGGGCGGGAACCGCTACGACGCGGAACTGCTCGCGCGCGGGGTGGCGCGGCACGTCGTGGTGGGTTCGCCGGCGGGGTCCCTCGAGTCGGCGCTGGGTGAGGTGCCCGAGGGGTCCGCCGTCCTGCTCGACGGTCTGGTCGCCTCGGCGCACCCGGACGTCCTGGCCGCGCACACCGGCCGCGTCCGGCTCGTGCTGCTCGTGCACCTGCTGCGGGCCGACGACGTGCCGGCCGAACCGGTGCTGGCGCAGGAGGTGCGGTCCCTGCGCCTCGTCGACGCCGTCGTGGTGCCCAGCCGCAGCGCCGCCCGGCGCGTCCACGAGGTGTCCGGGGTGCGGGCCGTCGTCGCCGAACCCGGGACGGGACCGGCCCGCCCCTCGGTGGCGCGCGGGGCCCACCGGCTGCTGTCGGTGGGGACGGTCGGTGCGCGCAAGGGGCAGCGGATCGCCGCCGAGGCCGTGGCGCGCCTGGGCGCCCCGTGGACGCTGCGGTGCGCCGGAACCGTCGTCGAGGGGTTCTCCGCACCCGGCACGACGCTGCTGGGGCCGCTGGACCACGCTGCGCTGCAGGCGGAGTGGGACCGGGCCGACCTGCACGTCCTGCTGTCGGGGGCCGAACCGTACGGGATGGCGGTGGCCGAGGGCCTGGCCCGCGGTGTGCCCTCGCTCGTGGCTGACCGCGGGGAACTGCCCGACCTCGTGGGCGCGGCGGGGGTGGTCGTGGAGCCGGACGTGGACGCCGTGTGCGCCGCGCTGGAGCGGTGGGCCGCCTCCCCGGGGCTGCGGTTCGCGGCCCGCCGCGCGGCGGCCGACCGGGAGTTGTCGACGTGGGACGAGACCGCACGGATCGTGAGGGAGACGCTGTGAGCGAGCTGGAGAACTTCGACCCCGACTGGCTGGCGCTGCGCGAACCCGTGGACCACGGCACCCGGTCCGCGCGCCTGGAGGAACTCCTCGCGGCCCGGCTGACCGGCCGCGACCGGGTGCGCGTCGTGGACCTGGGCGCCGGGTCGGGCTCCACGCTGCGCCACCTCGCGCCGCGGCTGGCCGAGCTGGGGGTGGCCGCGGCGCAGGACTGGGTGCTCGTCGACCACGACGCCGACCTGCTCGCGCGGGCCCTGGCGAGCCCCGTCCCCGCTGCGGCGTCGGTGACGACGGCCCGCGTCGACCTCGCCGACCGGGAGGCGGTGCGCGAGGTGCTGTCCGGTGCCGACGTCGTCGTCGGCTCGGCCCTGCTCGACGTCCTGCCCGCCCCCGTCGCCGACGGTCTCGTCGAGGTCCTCTCGACGCTCGACCCGCGCCCGGCGGTGCTGTTCGTCCTCACCGTCACCGGCGGGGCGAGCACGGACCCCGCCGTGGCCGGGGCGGCCGAGGGGTTCGACGCCGACCAGCGCGCCCGCGGTCTCGGCCCGGACGCCGCGGGGCACGTCGCCGCCGCCTTCACCGCCCGCGGCTGGTCGGTGCAGCGGGAGGCGACGCCGTGGCGGCTGGGCCCCTCCCCGCTGCTGACCGCGTGGGCCCGGGGGTGGTTCACCGCCGCCGGGGTCGCGGGTCCGGACCCGACGGCGGCCGTCGTGCCGCACGAGGACCTGCTGGCGCTGTAGGCGGCCACGACCACCGAGCCGGCCGCCGGTGGCCCCGGCCGCCGACTGCCTCAGGCGACGCCCAGCCGGCCCGGAGGACGTCCTCAGCTCGCGGGAGCACGGTGGAGGGTGAACCCGCGCAGGAGCGGGCCGCGCAGCGCCGCAGGAGGACACGATGACCAAGGAACGCATCGGACGGGGCCCGCTCCACGTCGCCCTGGAGGACCAGGGGACCACCCACCCGCGCCTGTACGTCCGCGACGGCAGCGGGCTCGTCATGGTGCTGCCCGTCCACCTCGACGTCCTGCCGGACGTGCGCCGGCACCTGGAGGAGCCGTCGCCGGAACCGCAGGACGACCAGGAGGTGGTCGACGTGGAGCTGCTCGACGAGGCCGGGGCGGTGGCGAGCCGCTGGGGCAGCTTCGCCCACCGCGGTCAGGCGGCGGCGCTGGCCGTCGTGCTGCTCGGCTCGGACCGCACGCTCGTCCAGGCCCGCGTCGTCGCCCGCACCGGCGCGCGTCGCGGCGCCGAGGTCGAACGGGTGCGCTGCCACCGGCTGCCGGTCGGCGGCTGGGCCCGCTGACCCCCGCCCGCAGCAGCAGCACGGCCGCGCCGGGCGGCCCACGTGCCCGGCCGGGACGACGGACGCCGCCGCGCTCGGGGGAGTGCGGCGGCGTCCGGGTGGTGCGGGGAGCTCACGGGGTGGGGCTCACGGGGTGGGGCTCAGGAGGGGACGTAGTCCATCGTGTCGGGGTGCCCGCCGATGCGGCCGGAGTCGCCCTGGTCGAGGGCGGTGATGAGGGCCAGGTCCTCCTCGGTGAGCTCCACGTCGAAGAGGTCGAAGTTCTCCTCCACGCGCGAGCGCGTCACCGACTTGGGGAAGACGATGTCCCCGCGCTCGATGTGCCAGCGCAGGACGACCTGGGCCGGGCTCTTGCCGAGCCGCTCGGCCACCGCGGTGATCGTGGGGTCGTCCAGCACCTTGCCCTGGGCGATGGGCGACCAGGCCTCGACCCCGATCTGGTGCTCGCCGCAGAAGCGGCGGACCTCCTCGTTGCCGAAGTAGGGGTGCACCTCGATCTGGTTGACGACCGGGACCACGGTCGTCTCCTGCAGGAGGCGGTTCAGGTGGGGGACCTGGAAGTTGGAGACGCCGATGGAGCGCAGCCGGCCGTCGGCGCGCGCCTCCTCCAGCACCTTCCACGTGGAGACGAAGTCCCCGCCGTACAGGGTCGGCAGCGGCCAGTGGATGAGGTACAGGTCGATCGGGCCACCGAGCTTGTCGACCGAGGAGTCGACCGCGGCGCGGGCGGCGTCCGGTTCGTGGGCGCCGTTGTTGAGCTTGCTGGTGATCCAGACGTCCTCGCGGGGGACGCCGGAGTCGAGCACCCCCTGGAGGGTCTCGGCCTCGTTGCCGTACATCTGCGCGGTGTCCAGGTGCCGGTAGCCGACCTCGAGCGCGGTGCGCACGGCGGCGGCCGTCTCCTCCGGCGGGATCTGGAAGACCCCGAAGCCGAGCTGGGGGATCTCGCGGCCGTCGTTGAGCATGATCGTGGGAACAGTCACGTCACGATCCTGGTACGGGTGCGTCGGGCGCGCATGTGGAGGCGCGGGAGGGGTATGTTCCGACCGTGGGTCTCAAGACGTTCCTCGAGGGGTGGCCGGTCTACCGGCAGCTGACGGGCGACGACCCGCTGGGCCGCGGTGCCGCGACCCAGTCGGCGCGCTCGAAGTCCCTGACGCCGCGCACGGTGACCGCCGACCGGGTGGCCAAGTCGGTCTGCCCCTACTGCGCCGTCGGCTGCGGCCAGCGCGTGTACGTCAAGGACGAGAAGGTCGTCCAGATCGAGGGCGACCCGGACTCCCCGCACTCGCGCGGGCGGTTGTGCCCGAAGGGCTCGGCCAGCGAGCAGCTCGTCAACGGCGACTCCCGGGCCACGACGATCCGCTACCGCGCGCCCTACGCGACGGAGTGGACCGACCTCGACCTCGACACCGCGATGGACATGATCACCGACCGGGTGATCGAGGCCCGCCGCCGCGGCTGGCAGGACGCCGACGAGCACGGCAACCGCCTGAACCGCACGATGGGGATCGCCAGCCTCGGTGGCGCGACGCTGGACAACGAGGAGAACTACCTCATCAAGAAGCTGTTCACGGCCATGGGCGCGATCCAGGTCGAGAACCAGGCCCGCATTTGACACTCCGCCACGGTGCCCGGTCTGGGTGCCTCGTTCGGTCGTGGTGGAGCCACCGGTGACCTGCAGGACCTGAGCAACGCCGACGTCATCGTCATCGAGGGCTCGAACATGGCCGAGTGCCATCCCGTCGGGTTCCAGTGGGTGATGGAGGCCAAGGCGCGCGGCGCGAAGGTCTTCCACGTCGACCCGCGCTTCACGCGCACCAGTGCGCTCGCGGACACCTACGTCCCGATCCGCACCGGGACGGACATCGTCCTGCTCGGGGCGATCATCAACCGCGTCCTGACCCAGGAGCGGGACTTCCGCGAGTACGTGGTGGCCTACACCAACGCCTCGCACCTGGTCAGCGAGGACTTCCAGGACACCGAGGACCTCGACGGGCTGTTCTCCGGTTTCGACCACGAGACGCGGTCCTACGACACGAAGTCCTGGCAGTACGCCGGCGGCGAGAGCGGTGGCGACGAGGAGGAGGAGTCCTCCGACTCCTCCGACAGCGAGACCGGTCAGTCGATGGGGTCCGGGGGTGCTCCCGTGGAGCACCGCGGGATCCAGCGCGACGAGACGCTGCAGGACCCCCGGTGCGTGTACCAGGTGCTCAAGCGGCACTTCGCCCGGTACACCCCCGAGATGGTCGCCGACGTCTGCGGCATCCCGACGGAGGTCTTCGACGAGCTCGCCGAGGCGTGGATCTCCAACTCCGGCCGGGACAAGACCGGCGCGCTGGTCTACAGCGTGGGCTGGACCCAGCGCGGCACCGGGGTGCAGTACATCCGCACCGGCGCGATCCTGCAGCTGCTGCTGGGGAACATGGGCCGGCCCGGCGGCGGGGTCATGGCCCTGCGCGGGCACGCCTCCATCCAGGGCTCCACGGACATCCCGACGCTGTACAACCTCCTGCCCGGGTACCTGCAGATGCCGCACGCCGAGCGGCACCGCTCCCTGCAGGAGTACGTCGACTCCATCAAGGGCACGAACCAGAAGGGGTTCTGGGCCAACGCCGACGCCTACACGGTGAGCCTGCTCAAGGCCTACTTCGGGGAAGAGGCCACGGCGGAGAACGACTTCCTGTTCGACGAGCTGCCCCGCATCAACGGTGACCACGGCACCTACAGCCAGGTCATGGACATGATCGAGGGCGGGAAGATCTTCGGGTACTTCCTGCTCGGGCAGAACCCCGCCGTCGGCTCGGCCAACGGCCGCGCCCAGCGGCTGGGGATGGCGAACCTGGACTGGCTCGTCGTGCGCGACCTCGTGATGATCGAGAGCGCCACGTTCTGGAAGGACGCCCCGGAGGTGGAGACCGGGGAGATCGTGCCGGAGGAGTGCCGCACCGAGGTGTTCTTCCTGCCCGCCGCCTCGCACGTGGAGAAGGAGGGCACGTTCACCCAGACCCAGCGGCTGCTGCAGTGGCGGGAGAAGGCGGTCAACCCGCCGGGCGACGCCACGAGCGAGCTGTGGTTCTTCTACCACCTGGGCCGGCGGATGCGGGAGAAGCTGGCGGGCTCGACCGACCCCCGCGACCAGCTGCTGCTCAAGCTGGCCTGGGACTACCCGTTGCACGGGCAGGAGCAGGAACCCAGCTCCGAGGACGTGCTCCAGGAGATCAACGGTTCCGGCCCGGACGGTCTGCTGCCGGGGTACACCGCGCTGAAGGCCGACGGGTCGACGTCCAGCGGGTGCTGGATCTACTCCGGTGTGTACGCCGACGGCGTCAACCAGGCCGCGCGGCGCAAACCCGGGCGGGAGCAGTCCCTGCACGCCCCCGAGTGGGGCTGGGCGTGGCCGATGAACCGCCGGGTGCTCTACAACCGCGCCTCGGCCGACCCGGACGGCAAGCCGTGGAGCGAGCGCAAGGCGCTGGTGTGGTGGGACGAGGACGCCCGGCGCTGGGTCGGTGACGACATCGCCGACTTCGAGGCCACGAAACCGCCGTCGTACCGGCCGCCCGAGGGGGCGACCGGGGTGGAGGCCATCGCCGGTGACGACCCGTTCGTCATGCAGAGCGACGGCAAGGGCTGGCTCTACGCCCCCAAGGGGGTCGTGGACGGCCCGATGCCGGCGCACTACGAACCGGCGGAGTCCCCGTTCCGCAACGCCGTCTACACCCAGCAGGCCAACCCGGCGCGGGAGATCTACACCAACCACCTCAACGAGGTGCACCCCTCCCCGCCGGAGAACGGCAGCGAGGTGTTCCCGTTCGTGTGGTTCACCTCCCGCCTGACCGAGCACCACACGGCCGGCGGCATGAGCCGCTTCCTGCCCTACCTGGCCGAGCTGCAACCGGCGCTGTTCATGGAGGTCTCCCCGGAACTGGCGAGGATGCGCGGTCTGGAGCACCTGGGGTGGGCGCACGTCGTCACCGCGCGCGCCGTCGTCGAGGCCCGGGTCCTGGTCACCGACCGGCTGGCCCCGCTGAAGGTGCAGGGGACCGAGGTGCACCAGGTCTGGCTGCCCTACCACTGGGGCCCGGGTGGTCTGACGACGGGTGACGTGGTCAACGACCTCGCGCACATGACGCTGGACCCGAACGTGCACATCCAGGAGTTCAAGGCCGGCACGTGCGACGTGCTGCCCGGTCGCCGTCCCCGCGGGGGCGAGGTGCTCGACCTCATCGACGAGTACCGCGTCCGCGGCGGGGTCACGATGGCCTCCGGTTCGGTCGCCGTCACCAGCGACCTGCTGCACGCCAGTGGCCGCGACCGGGCCGCGCTGGCCCAGGACGGGTCGACCCCCGTCGGGGCCGGTCACGACCCCGAGCAGGTCGAGAAGGTCCTCGGCGTGCGCCACGACACCCGGTCCCGACCGGGCGATCCGCAGCAGCACGGGGTGGACCCCCAGGTCCTGGACGCCCACCCCGACCTGCGGCGACCCCCCGCCCCCCACGACACCGGAGACGAGTGATGGCGGCGCTGCCCGACCTGACCGCCAGCCTGTACGGACGGCTGGACGACCCCGCCCGCGACGCCGGCTACGCCGACCCCCCGCCGCGCAAGGGGTTCTTCACCGACACCTCGGTGTGCATCGGCTGCAAGGCGTGCGAGGTCGCCTGCAAGGAGTGGAACGCCGTCCCCGAGGACGGCATCGACCTGCTGGGGATGTCGTACGACAACACCGGCGGCCTCGGCGCGGACTCCTGGCGGGCGGTGGCCTTCATCGAGCAGTCCCGCCCCGTCGGCAACCAGTCGGCGCCCTACGCGGGCGCGGCGACCGGGGGCACCTCCCAGCAGCTGCAGCAGGACGCCCCGGCGGCCGGGTTCGACGCCTTCGCCGAGGCCGCCCGCCTGGGCACCGGGGTCCCCGGGGGGCACCCGGTGGCCGACCGGGCCCACGAGAACACCGGCGGGTGCGGCGGCGGGTGCGGTGGTGGATCGGCCGCAGCTCCCGCAGCACGGTCCGGGGAGCAGACCGGGGGACGGACCGGGGGGCAGTTCCTCGGGATGCCCGGGATGCTGGCGCCCGCCCCGCTGCCGGACCGCGACGGCCGCCAGGACGTCCGCTGGCTCATGATGTCCAACGTCTGCAAGCACTGCACGCACGCCGCCTGCCTCGACGTGTGCCCGACCGGTGCGCTGTTCCGCACCGAGTTCGGCACGGTCGTGGTGCAGGAGGACGTCTGCAACGGCTGCGGCTACTGCGTCTCGGCCTGCCCGTACGGCGTCATCGACAAGCGCGAGGACGACGGCCGGGCCTGGAAGTGCACGCTGTGCTACGACCGGCTCGGGGAGGACGAGACCCCCGCGTGCGCCAAGGCGTGCCCCACCGAATCCATCCAGTTCGGCGACCTCGACGAGCTGCGCGAGCGCGCCGAGCGGCGCCGGCAGCAGCTGCACGACGTCGGCGTCACCGAGGCCCGGCTGTACGGGGAGGACCCCGAGGACGGCGTCGGCGGGGACGGGGCGTTCTTCCTGCTCCTGGACGAACCGGAGGTCTACGGCCTGCCGCCGGACCCGGTCGTCACCACCCGCGACCTGCCCTCGATGTACAAGCACATGGCCGCGGCCGCCGGGTTCATGCTGCTCGGCACCGTCGCCGCGGCGCTGGGGCGGCGCTCGTGACCCCGAAACCGTCGCAGGAGACCCCGCACCAGCCCGGCCAGCCGGGGTTCGAGCACGTCCCCGGCACCGTCCCCCGCGAGCGGGAGGTACCCCCACCGATCGGCGGGCAGGCCGCCCGGATGTGGGACGCGGGGATGGGCTCTCGCCGGAACCGCGGCAAGGACGGGAGGAAGCGCAGGCGGGGCGACGCCAACGCCGTCGTCCCGGACGCGGAGTTCCGCTCCTACTACGGCCGGGCGGTCCTCAAACCCCCGGTGTGGACGCACGAGATCGCCTACTACCTCTTCACCGGGGGACTGGCGGCCGGGTGCTCGATGCTGGCCGTCGTCGCCGACGTGCGCGGGGACGTGGCCGCGCGCAGGGCCCTGCGCACCACGTCGCTGACGGCGGTCGGGGCCAGCGCGTACTTCCTCGTCGCCGACCTGGGCCGGCCCGAGCGGTTCTACAACATGCTGCGCGTGGCCAAGGTGACCTCGCCCATGTCGGTCGGCACGTACATCCTGTCGGTGTTCGGCCCGCTGTCCGGGGCGGCGGCGGTCGCCGAGCTCGGTGCCCTGCTGCCCGAGCGCGGGGTGCCGGGTCTGCTGCGTCGCGTCGCCGGCCCGGCCGGGTCCGTCGCGGGCGCCGGCGCGGCGCTCACCGGTCCGCTGCTGGCCACCTACACCGCCGTCCTGTTCGCCGACACGGCCGTGCCGAGCTGGCACGAGCCGTACCGGGAACTGCCGTTCGTCTTCGGCGGCAGCGCCCTCGCGGCCGGTTCGGGGGCGGCGCTGCTGCTGGCCCCGGTGGGCCAGAGCGGTTCCGCCGCGCGGCTCGCGGCGATCGGTGCCACCGTGGAACTCGCTGCCGCGCACCGGATGGAGACCGCGCACGGGCTCGTCAGCGAACCCTTCCACCTCGGGCGGCCCGGGACGTTCCTCAAGGCCGCCCGCACGCTCACCGCGGCCGGGGCCGCCGGCGGCATCGCCGCCCGGTTCCTGCCCCGGCGGGCGGGCCGGGTGGTGTCGGCCGTGGCGGGGGCGAGCCTGCTCACCGGGTCGTTCCTCACCCGCATGGCCGTCTTCGAGGCCGGAGTCGCCTCGACCAAGGACCCCAAGTACGTCGTCGTCCCGCAACGGGAACGTCTGGAGGCACGCCAGCGCGCCTCCTGAGCACCGGGAGAGAACCGCATGGCCTTCAAGACACCGGAACAGATCGCCGTCGCCGCGGTGGCCAGCGGCGAGAAGAAGGCGCACCTGCCGGTCGCCAAGATGATCGTCGGGGGTTTCCTCGCCGGCGCCTACATCGCCTTCGCGGGCCTGCTGGCCGTGGACGTGACCTCCGGTCTCGACCCCGCGCTGTGGGGCGGGGTGACCACGCTGCTCACCGGCGCGGTGTTCAGCCTCGGGCTGGTGCTCGTCATCATCGCCGGGTCGGAACTGCTCACGGGGAACATGGCGCTGGTCCCCATCGCGTTGCTGAGCCGCAAGGTCACGGTGGGACGGCTGGCCCTGAACTGGGGCGTCGTCCTGCTGGCGAACCTCCTCGGTGCCCTGTTCGTGGCTTACGTCCTGGCCGTCCAGACGGGCGTCATCGGGGCCGAGGGCACGGCGTCGTTCACGCGCATCGCGGCCATCGCCACGGGCAAGGCCGTCACCGAGGACGACCTGACGATCTTCCTGCGGGCCATCGGGTGCAACTGGCTCGTGTGCCTGGGCGTCTGGATGGCGATGGCGGCCGAGGACGTCGCGGGGAAGGTCCTGGCGATCTTCTTCCCCATCACCGCGTTCGTGGCCCTGGGGTTCGACCACGTCGTGGCGAACATGTTCTTCCTGCCCGCCGCCCACTGGGCCGGGGTGCCCGGCATCGGGTGGGGCGACATCGTCAACAACTGGGTGTTCGCCGCGCTCGGCAACGTCGTGGGCGGCGGGTTCTTCGTCGGGGTCCTCTACTGGTTCCTGTACCTGCGGGGCCGCACGGCGGACTGACCCCTCCGTCGAGGTCTCACCGCACCACGAGGGTGGTGTCCCCGCGGCGCGGCACGAGTTCCCCGACGACGGGGTAGCCGGGGACCTCCCCGGCGACGAGCAGGCCCCCGGAGGTCTGCGCGTCGGCGAGCAGGACCAGCTCGTCCTCACCGGCCGACCCGGCGTCCAGGTGCGGGCGGACCCAGTCGAGGTTGCGGCGGCTGCCGCCGGGGACGAACCCCTCGGCCAGCGAGCGCCGGGCGCCTTCGACGTAGGGGACGGCGGCGGCGTCCACGACGGCGGTGACACCGCTGGCGCGGGCCACCTCGTGCAGGTGCCCCAGCAGCCCGAACCCGGTGACGTCGGTGGCGCACCGCGCCCCGGCGGCCAGGGCGGCGAGGGAGGCGTCCCGGTTCAGGGTCGTCATGACGGCGATCGCCTCCTCGAACACCTCACCCGTCGCCTTGTGCCGGTTGTTCAGCACCCCCAGGCCCAGGGGTTTGGTCAGGGTCAGCGGCAGCCCCGCGCGTGCGGCGTCCCCGCGCAGCAGGGTGTCGGGGTCACCGATCCCGGTGACGGCCATGCCGTACTTCGGTTCGGGGTCGTCGATGCTGTGACCGCCGCCGAGGTGGCACCCGGCCTCGGCGGCCGCGTCGGCGCCCCCGCGCAGCACCTCCCGGGCCAGCTCCGGTGGCAGGACCTCGCGCGGCCAGCCCAGCAGGTTCACCGCCACCAGGGGGGTGCCGCCCATGGCGTAGACGTCGGACATCGCGTTCGTCGCGGCGATCCGGCCGAAGGCGTAGGCGTCGTCGACGACGGGGGTGAAGAAGTCGGCGGTGGCGATGACCGCGCGACCACCCTTGATGCGCACGACGGCGGCGTCGTCGCCGACGCCGACGAGCAGGTCGTCGCCGACGCCGACGAGCAGGTCGTCGGCGGCCGGTGGGACGAGGCCGGCGACCATCTCCTCCAGTTCGCCCGGCGGGATCTTGCAGGCGCAGCCTCCGCCGTGGGCGTACTGGGTCAGTCTCCTCGGCGAGCTCATGGGCCCCACCGTAGGGTGGGGTCGCGTGCGGGGAGGCGTACGGGTGCCTGGTGGCCCCCGCGGTCTTCAACACCGTCGTGACCGAGCACCTCGGTCAGGTGGGTTCGATTCCCATCCGCCTCCGCCACGCACGCTCCCGCCCGGCCCCCCGGCGGGTCCTCGCGTAGGTTCCCCCCGTGCACGCCGAGCAGCAGGACCAGCGGCGCCGCGTCCCCCGCACGGACGCGGTACTGGCCGACCCGCAGGTGGCGGCCGCCGCCGCCGAGCGGGGCCGGGACGCCGTCCGGGACGTCGTGCGCGCCGTCCAGCAGCGGGTCCGCGCCGGTGACCTGCCGCCGGAGGAGGTCGTGCCGGCCGTCCTGGCCGCCCTGCCCCCGGCCGGGACGACGCTGCGGCGCGTCCTGAACGCCACGGGGGCCGTGCTGCACACCAACCTGGGCCGGGCCCAGCTCTCCCCGGCCGCGGTGGACGCCGTCGTCACCGCCGCCGGGGCCACCGACGTCGAGATGGACCTCGTGTCGGGCCGCCGGGCCCGGCGCGGGCGCGGGACGCTGGCCGCGCTGCGGGCGGCGGTCCCGGCCGCCGGCGACGTGCACGTGGTGAACAACGGCGCCGCGGCCCTCGCCCTCGTCGCCACCGCCCTGGCCGCGGGCCGGGAGATCGTCGTCAGCCGCGGTGAGCTCGTCGAGATCGGTGACGGGTTCCGGCTGCCGGACCTGCTGGAGTCCACCGGGGCCCGGTTGCGGGAGGTGGGGACGACCAACCGCACCACGCTCGCGGACTACCGCGCGGCGCTGTCGGAGCGGACGGGGTTCGTCCTGAAGGTCCACCCCTCCAACTTCGTCGTCACCGGCTTCACCGCCGGGGTCGAGGCGGGTGAGCTGGCCGGGGAGTGCGCGGGGCTGGGCGTGCCCGTCGTCGTGGACATCGGCTCGGGCCTGCTGGCCCCGGACCCGGCGCTGCCGGCCGAACCGGACGCCGCGACGGCGCTGGCCGCCGGTGCCGACCTCGTGACGGCCTCGGGGGACAAGCTGCTGGGCGGGCCGCAGGCGGGGTTGCTGCTGGGGGAGGCCGGGCTCGTCGAACGGCTGCGCCGGCACCCGCTGGCCCGTGCGCTGCGCGTGGACAAGCTCACCCTCGCCGCCCTGGAGGCCACCCTGCGCGCCGCGCCCAACCCCACCCGCGCCGCCGTGCACGCCGACCCGTCGGTCCTGCACGAGCGCTGCCTCGCGGTGGCCGAGGCGTTGCGCGGCGGCGGGATCGACGTCGCGGTGCAACCGTCGGCCGCCGTGGTGGGGGGCGGGGGTGCCCCCGGGGTGGAGCTGGCGTCGTGGGTGCTGTCCCTGCACCCCGACCTCGCGGTCCCGCTGCGGACGGGAGACCCCGCGGTCGCCGGGCGCGTGGAGGGGGGGCGGTTGCTGCTGGACCTGCGGACGGTGCCCACCGCCGCGGACGACCTCCTCGTCGACCTCGTCGTCGCCGCGGTGCGTGGGGTGAGCCGGTGATGCGCACGAGCGTGGTGGCCACGGCCGGGCACGTCGACCACGGCAAGTCCTCCCTCGTGCGCGCCCTCACCGGCCGCGACCCCGACCGCTACGCCGAGGAGAAGCGCCGCGGCCTGACCATCGACCTGGGCTACGCCTGGACCGAGGTGCCGGGCGGGGGCACCGTCGCCTTCGTCGACGTCCCCGGCCACGAACGGTTCGTGCCGACGATGCTGGCCGGTGTCGGGCCCGTGCCCGTCGTCGTGTTCGTCGTCGCCGCCGACGGTGGGTGGATGCCGCAGTCCGCCGAGCACCTGGCCGCCCTGGACGCCCTCGACGTGCGGCACGGGTTGCTCGTGATCACCCGCGCCGACCTGGCCGACCCGGCGCCGGTGCGGGAGGCGGCGCTGGCCGAGCTGGGCCGCACCAGCCTGCGGGACGTGCCCGCGGTGGCCTGCAGCGCCGTCACCGGTGAGGGCCTGGACGCCGTGCGGGCCGCGCTGGCCGACGTGCTGGCCACGGTCCCCGCCCCGGACCCCGCGGCGCCGGTGCGGTTCTGGGTCGACCGCAGCTTCTCGGTGACCGGGGCCGGGACGGTCGTCACCGGGACGTTGCCGGCCGGGACGGTCGCGGTCGGTGACGAGCTCGTCGTCGGTGAGCGCACCGTGAACGTGCGGGGGGTGCAGTCCCTGGAACGCCCCGTCGAGCGGGCCGCCGGGGTGGCGCGGGTGGCGGTGAACCTGCGCGGGGTGGACCGGCGCGACGTCCGGCGCGGGGACGCGCTGCTGACCCCCGGGACGCACGTGCGCACCGACCTCGTGGACGTCCGGGTGGACGTCCGGGTGGACGTGCGGGCGGACGTGCGGGCGGACCCGGCGGGCCTGCCCGCCGAACTGGTGGTCCACCTCGGCTCGGCCGCCGTCCCCGCCCGGGTGCGGCCCCTGGGCGGGCCGCTGGTGCGGTTGCAGCTGCGCACCCCGCTGCCGCTCGTCGTGGGCGACCGCCTGCTGCTGCGCGACCCGGCCCGGCACGAGGTGCTCGGGCCCGCGGCCGTGCTCGACGTCCTGCCCCCGGTGCTGCGCCGGCGCGGGGCCGCCGCGGCCCGCGCCGCCACCCTCGCCGAGGTGCGCGGGCCCGACCTGGGGTCCGAGCTGCGCCGGCGCCACCTCGTGCGCGGCCGCACCCTGCGCGCGATGGGGGTGCCGGTGGCGGGGGAGCCGGTCGCCGGGGACTGGTACGCCGACCCGGCCTGGTGGGCCGCGCGGCGCGCCCGGGTCCCGGAGGTGGTGCGGGCCTACCGGGCCGCGAACCCGCTGCACCCCGGCCCGACGCTGGAGCACGTGCGCCGCACCCTGGGCCTGCCCGACCTCGGCCACGACACCACCCTGGTGACCGCCCTCGTCACCGACCCGCTGCGCGTGCGGGAGGGCCGCGTCGTGGAACGCACCGACGACCTGCCGCCGGCGGTCGAGCGGGCGGTCGCCGCCGTCCTGGCCGACCTGTCCGCGGCCCCCTTCGCCGCACCCGACGTCGAACGGCTGCGCGAGCTGCGCCTGGGCCGCTCCGAGCTGGCCGCCGCGGTGCGGGCGGGGCGGCTCGAACGGGTCGCCGAGGGCCTGGTCCTGGCCCCCGGGTACCGGGACCGGGCGGTCGCGGCGCTGCGGGCCGTGCCGCAGCCGTTCTCCCTCAGCCAGGCGCGCCAGGCCCTCGGCACGTCCCGGCGCGTCGCGGTGCCGCTGCTGGAGGCGCTCGACGCCGCCGGTGCCACCGTCCGCGACGCCGACGACCGGCGCCGGCTGCGGTGAGGAGCCCGCGGTGAACGGGGTCGGGGGTGCCGTCGGGCACGTCCCGCGACGGCCTCGCCGTGGCGGTCGCGACGTTCGCCGAGACCGAGACCGGGGCCGACCCGGTCCGACCTGGGCCGATCGGGTGACTTCGGGGCCGATCGGGGTGGGTCGTCGTGACGGGGCCGACCGGGTGAAGTAGACAGAACGTATGGTCTCGATGACGATGAGCAGTCAACGAGCCGTTCGGGTGACACCAGAGCCCGCGGCGGCTCCGCAGGTGCGGCGAGGAGGGACCCCCGGATGAGCCGTTGGCCGTGGTCGGCGCGGCACGGTGCGGGCGACGACGTCCGCACCCGGGTCGTGCCCTGGGCGGTCGTCTCGCCCCTCGTCGTCGTCGGCGTCGTCGCCCTCCTGCAGGTCCTCACCGACGGCGGCCCCACCCTGTCCGACCTCCTCGCGGCGCTCGCGGGCGGCATCGTCGCCGGGGTTCTGCTGCTCGTCCTGGCCCTGCAGTCGGCCGTGCGCCTGGACGTGGAGGGCCGCCGCCAGCAGGAGGCCCTCGACGCGGCCCTGCGCCAGGCGCTGCACGACCCCCTGACCGACCTCGGCAACCGGCAGTTGTTCACCGACCGCCTCCAACACGCCCTGGCCCGCCGCAGTTCCGGCGCCTGCGCCGTCCTCTACCTCGACCTCGACGGGTTCAAGGGCGTCAACGACACCCACGGGCACGCGGTCGGCGACATCGTGCTGGTGGAGGTGTCGAACCGGTTGCGCGCCGCCGTCCGGCCCGAGGACACCGTCGCCCGGTTCGGTGGTGACGAGTTCGCCGTGCTGTGCGAGGACCTGGCCGACGAGCTCAACGCCTCGCGCATCGCCGAGCGCGTCGTGAACTCCATCGCCGACCGACCCATCGAGTTCGGCGGCGGCCGGCGCCTGGTGATCACCCCCAGCGTGGGCATCGCCCTGGCCCGCGACGAGGCCGACGCCTCCAAGCTCCTGCGCCGCGCCGACGCCGCGCTGTACCGGGCCAAGGAGGGCGGCAAGGCGCGCTCGGAACTGTTCGACGAACGCATGCAGGCCCAGGCCGTCGACACGCTGCAGACCGAGGACGACCTCGCCGCCGCCGTGGCCGAGGGGCAGTTGCGCCTGCACTACCAGCCGATCGTCGACCTGCGCGACGGTCACGTGACCGGCGTGGAGGCGCTGCTGCGCTGGCAGCATCCGCACCGCGGCCTGCTGCAGCCGGCCGAGTTCGTGCCGCTGGCCGAACGCAGCGGGCTCATCGTCGACATCGGCAAGTGGGTCATCGACGAGGCGTGGCGCACGCTGGAGCACTGGTACTCCACGATCGAGGACTGCCGGCTGACCATCGCCGTGAACGTCTCGCGCCGCCAGCTCGCCAACGCCGAACTCCTCGACGCCGTCGCCTCCTCCCAGCCGACCGGGCCCGCCGGCGGCGCGCTGCTCGTGGAGGTCAGCGAGGAACTGCTCGTCGCCGACGCCAACGCGGGGTTCTCCACCCTGCACGCGCTGCGGATGATGGGCGTGCGCGTCGCCGTCGACGACTTCGGCGCGGGGGTCTCCTCCCTGGCCCACCTGCAGAGCATGCCCATCGACCACGTGAAGGTGGACCGCCACTTCGTCGCCGGCCTCGGCCGGCGCCGCCAGGACGAGGCCGTGGTGGCCGGGATCATCGGCATGGCCAAGAACATGGGCGTCGGCGTCGTGGCCGAGGGGGTGGAGTCCTCCGACCAGCTCGCGGCGCTCAAGCGGCTCGGGTGCGACTCGGCCCAGGGTTTCCTGCTGGGCCGCCCGAGCCCGGACGTGCGGGACGTCATCGACCTGCCCGCGCTGGAGTCCCGCGCCAGGACCGAGCCGCCGCGCTCGGTCGTCGTGCGCTGAGCGGGTGGTGCTGCGACGGGTGGACGCCGGCGTACGTCCCGACTGATATCATTGCGGCGATATCGGTAGTCGGGAGGATGTGACTGTCGTGGAGCAGATCGTGGTGCGCAACCTCCCCACGGGGACGAAGGGCGCGCTCAAGGCGCAGGCCCAGCGGCACGGCCGATCCCTCGAAGCCGAGGTGCGCGAGATCCTGGCCAACAGCATCGCGCGCGAACCGGCCACCCTCGTGGACCTGCTCGGCGTCGACGAGGGGGCCGACGTGGAGTTCGAGCCCGAGCGGCTGCGGCTCCTGCCGCGGACCCCCGAGCTGTGAAGTACGTGCTGGACACCAACGTGGTGTCTGCGCTGCGGGTTCGCGGGCGCAACCCCGCCGTCGAGGACTGGTCCCGGTCGGTCGCCCTGGGCGACCAGTACGTCGCCGCCACCACCGTCGCCGAGATCGAGCGAGGTGTCGTGGCGAAGGAACGGTCCGACCCCGCGCAGGGTGAGGTCCTGCGCCGCTGGTTCCAGCGGAACGTCCTGCCCGTGTTCAGCGACCGCGTCCTGCCGTTCGACCTGCCCGCCGCCCGGCTCCTGGCCGGGTACCGCGTCCCCGAGCACGCACCCCTGGACGACGCGCTGATCGCCGCCGTCGCCCAGGCCCGAGGCATGACGGTGGTGACGCGGAACGTGAAGCACTTCGCACCCCTGGACGTAGCCTGCCTCGACCCGTGGGTGCAGGACCGCCTCGGGTAGCGTTCCCCGGTGCCGCGGATCGACCTCGACGACCTCACCGACCCGCAGCACGCGGGCCTCCTGCGCGACTACACCTCCCTGCGGGACGTTCAGTTGCGAACCCGCCGGGAGCCGGCCGAGGGGTTGTTCCTCGCCGAGAGCGTCGAGGTGATCCGGCGGGCGCTGGAGAACGGGTACGTGCCCCGCTCGTTCCTGCTGTCCCCGCACCGCCACGCCGAACTGGCCGGTGACCTGCCCGCGGACGTGCCCGCGTTCGTCGCGCCACCGGAACTGGTCGAGGCCCTCACCGGGGTCGACCTGCACCGCGGCGCGCTGGGGTCCTTCGCCCGGCCCGCGCCGCGGTCGGTGGCCGACCTCCTCGCCGCGCTGCCGCCGGGCCCGGCCCGGCTCGTCGTGCTGGAGGACATCGCCGACGCCACCAACGTCGGCGCCATCGTGCGGTCGGTCGCCGCGTTCGGGGTCGACGGGTTCGTCGTCAGCCCGCGCTGCGCGGACCCGCTGTACCGGCGCAGCGTGCGGGTCTCGATGGGCACCGTCCTGCACCTGCCGTGGGCGCGGGCCACGTCCTGGCCGGGGGACCTGGACCTGCTGCGGGAGGCCGGGTTCACCGTCGCGGCGCTGGCGCTGTCGGACGACTCGATGGCGCTGGGGGAGTTCGGCGCGCCGGAGCGGCTGGCGTTCCTGCTCGGCGCCGAGGGGGACGGGTTGAGCCGGCGGGCCCTGACCGCCGCCGACGTCGTCGTGCGCATCCCGATGGACCCGCGCGTCGACAGCCTCAACGTGGCCGCGGCCAGCGCAGTCGCCCTGTGGGAGACGCGCGCCCTATCCTGACGCGGTGAGTCTCGACGTGCCCCGGCTCGGCGTCCCCGTGGACGTCTGGCTGAGCGCGCCCTCGGGCTTCGCGGAGGTGGTGGAGGTCGTCGACGGGACGTTCGTGATCAAGAAGGTCGGCGGCAACCCGCACCACTACCTGGCCATCAGCCTGGTCCTGGAGTTCGAACGGCAGTGGGGTGCCGTCGCGACCGCCCCCGGCCACTGGGGCATCGAGATGGCGGCCGACGGGTCGGTGGTGCGGGGGCGCATCCCCGACGTCCTGGTCGATGGTGACGCGCTGCGGTCGGTCGACGTGTTCGTGGGGGTGCCGGCGGCGGCGGTCGAGGTCTGGTCGCCGTCGAACACCCTCCGGGAGATGAACGAGAAGCGGGCTGAGTACCGTCTCGCGGGTCTGCCGGTCCTGCTGGAGGCGTTCCTCAGCGATTCCGGAGACGTCAACCTGGACTGGATGGTCAACCGCGGCAGTCACTGGGCGACCACGGGGACGGGCCAGGGCGACGCGCTGTTCACGGTCCCGGCGACGGACGGTGGGCACCCCGCCTTCCGCGTCGTGCCCAACACGCTGCTGCGCCGGTGACGTCGGCGGGCCGCGTCGCGGTCCTGGGCGCCGGGGCGTGGGGCACCGCGGTGGCCGGTGTCCTCGCGCAGAACGCCGACGTGGGGTTGTGGTGCCGCCGGCCCGAGCTGGCCGCGCAGATCGCGGCGACCGGGGAAAACTCCCGGTACCTGCCCGGGGTGGGGTTGTCGTCGCGGATCGCGGCGAGTTCCGACGTCGAGGTCGTCCTGGCCGGGGCCTCGCTCGTCGTGCTGGCGATCCCGGTGCAGCAGTTGCGGTCCCGGCTCGCCGGGTGGTGTTCGCAGTTCCCCGGGGTGCCGGTCGTGAACCTCGCAAAGGGGGTGGAGACGGCGACGGGGCAGTTCGGGACCGAGGTCGTGCACGGGGTCCTCGACGTGCCCCACGTCCTGGCCCTGTCGGGTCCGAACCTCGCCGCCGAGATCGCCCGGGGGCAACCCGCGGCAACGGTCGTGGCGGGGTCGGACGAACGGGTCGCGCGGGAGGTGGCGGCGGCGTTCGCGACCCCGCAGTTCCACGCCCACGCCGTCACCGACGTCGTCGGGGTGGACGTGGCCGGGGCGTTCAAGAACGTCGTGGCCCTGGCCGTGGGGATGGTCGAGGGGGCCGGGCTCGGCGCGAACGCCCGCGCCGCGGTGCTGACGCTGGGGCTCAGCGAGATGGCCGCCCTCGGCGGGCGGCTGGGGGCGCGGCCGGAGACGTTCCTGGGGCTGGCCGGGGCCGGGGACCTCGTCGCCACCAGCACCTCGACGCTGTCGCGCAACCACCGCGTCGGGGTCGCGCTGGGGCAGGGGCTGGCCCTGACCGGGGCGGTGGACCGGGCCGGGGGGACCGCTGAGGGTGTCGCCACCGCGCCGGCGCTGCTGCGCCGCGACCCGGACCTGCCGTTCGTACGCGACGTCGTCGCGGTGCTGGCGGGGGAGCGCTCACCCGTCGCCGCGGTCTCCCGCCTGCTGTCGGCGGCCTGACCCCCGCGGGGAGACCAGGCGTCGCAGGGCGAACCACGCCACCGGCAGGTAGGGCGCAGGCCCGTGGAACGTCGTAAGGCACCCGCCGGGGACGGCGCGCACGGCGTGGACCAGCTCGATCCCCAGCACCCGCCACGTCCACGTCATGGCGTCCTCGTCGACGGCGGTGACGCGGAACGGCAGGGGCACCGGGCCGCCGTGGACGCGGCCGGTGACGCCGACCGCGATCCGGTCCGCGTCCGCCTCGACGGAGGTCAGGTGCGGGGCCCAGACCGGCCAGCGAGTAATCTGCGCGTAGTCCGCCCAGACCGCCGCCGCCGGCCGGGTCCCGCGCACGCTCAGGCGCACGTCAGCGCGGGGTCATGAGGCGGCCTGCGCGATGTCGACGACCTCCGCGCCCGGGAGGGCGGCCAGGTCGCTACCGCGCACGACGAGCTTGGAGCGGCGCACCCCCGAGCCGACGAGCACCCAGTCGGTGTCGGCCACCCGCCGGTCCACCAGGACCCGCCAGCCGGCCGGCAGGCCGACGGGGGTGATGCCGCCGTGCTCCATCCCCGACTCCTCCACGGCGCGGTTCATCGCCAGGAACGAGGCCTTGCGCACCTCCAGCAGCCGCTTCACGGCCCCGTTGACGTCGGCGCGGGTGCCGGCCAGGACCACGCACGCGGCGATCCGCTCCTCACCCTCCCGCTTGCCGGCCACCACCACGCAGTTGGCCGAGGCGTCCAGGGGGACACCGGCGGCCTCCACGAGCGCGGCCGTGTCCGCCAGGTCGGGGTCGATGTCGGCCACCCAGGCCCCGGCGGGCAGCGCGTCGCGGACCGCCGCGGGCAGGAGCTCGGGGTGGTCGGCCGCCGGCAGCAGGTCCAGGGAGCCGGCCGCGTGCTGCGGGCCGCTCACCGCGCGTAGACGGGGCTCAGCGTCGCGCGGGCCAGGACGTGGCCGATGGTGGAGAACGCCGCGACGGTGGGCGTCGCGTCCTCGGGCAGGCCGAGGCTCTCCACGTCCAGGGCGTGCACGGCGAAGACGTAGCGGTGCTCGCGGTCCCCGGGCGGAGGGGCGGCGCCGGTGAAGTCCGGCGTGCCCATGTCGTTGCGCAGGACCGTGGCGCCCTCGGGGGCGGCGGTGCCCTGCTCCAGGCTCGTCACGCCCACGGGCACGTCGACGATCGTCCAGTGCCAGAACCCGGCCGGGGTCGGGGCGTCGGGGTCGAAGCAGTTGACGAGGAAGCTCCTGGTCCCCTCGGGGAACCCGTTCCAGTCCAGCTGCGGGGAGACGTTGCCGCTCGCGTGCTTCTCGTCCATCTGCTCACCGGAGGTGACGTCGGTGGAGTGCAGGGCGAAGCCGGGCACCGCCGGGAGCAGGGAGTAGGGGTCCGGGGCGATGGGTCGTTCGAGGTCCATGCCCCGACGCTAACGGGCGCGGGCCGGACCGGCTCCCCGGCCGGTCCGGTCCGCGCCGCGTAGGCCCGGTCTCAGCTGGCGGGCTTGAAGGGGGCGTCGAGCGGGTGGTCCTCGCCGTACAGGACGGCCTGGGCGGCGCGGTGGGCCTTGGGGTTGACCACGATGGGGGCCAGCAGGTTCATGGTCGCCTTGTCCGCGCCCATCGTCATGTTGACCACGGCCAGCACGGCGCCGTCGTCCTCGTTGGTCAGTTCGATCGCCTCGGCGGTGCCGCCGTCGATGACCGGGGTGTAGTCGGGGTAGAACGGCATCGGATCGGCCAGCACCAGGCGCAGGTCGGGGTCCGTGGTGGACTTCAGCGAGTAGAAGACGCCGTCGTCGTCCAGGGCGTCGAGTTCGAAGCTCTTGTGGTCCGTCAGGCCGGCCAGCGGCGTCACGAACTCGATCTTGGGAGTGGTGTCGGAAGCGATGCTCACGTCGTCGATCCCTTCGTGTACAGGCCCCGGGGTTCGGTCCCCGGGCGTGTCCTGGTCACCGGCAGGCTCGGCGTGGACCGCCTGACGGCTGCTCGACCAACACCGAGAGTAGTCGAGATGTGGCTTTCCGTCGCGGCGTTCGTGTCATCGCTCGCGAAGACACGAACGCCCCGCCGGTGGCCGACGGGGCGTTCGTGACAGGAAGTGCGGGTGGTGCTCAGCGGACCAGGAGAGGCGCGCGCAGCGGCAGGTCCGTGCCCGCCAGGACGGTCTGCGCCGCCCGCATCGTGCGGTGGTTGATGACGATGGGGGCCAGCAGGTTCACCGTCGCCGTCGCCGGGTCGTCCCCGATGTTGACGACGTTGAGGACGGCCGCCTCGTTGGCCTCGCGCAGGTCCAGCGCGGCCACGGTCTCGTCGTCGATCTCCGGGGCGTACCCGGGGAAGAACTTCAGCGGGGACACCACCACGAGGCGGACCCCCGACCTCGTCGCGTCCCGCAGCGACCACAACGTCCCGTCGTCGTCCAGGGGGACGAGGTGGAAGGACGTCTGCTCGCCGAACCCCATGATCGGGGTGACGAACTCGATGATCGGGGCGGTCACGGGCGCATCGGTCATGACGGTCACTCTAGGAACTCCGGAGGGTGGGGAGGGGATGAAACGTTTCCGGTGGACGAGCGGTGGGGCAGGTGGCGGGACGGGTCAGCGCAAGAAGTCCAGGAGGGACGTCTGGACCGTCTTGGCCGTCACCTGCAGCGCCGCCTGGTACGCCACGTTCTGCTGGGTGAACTCGACGTACGCCTTGGCCGGGTCCACGCCCTGCACGTCGTCCAGCTGCGCCTCCAGGTAGGCCAGCTGGTTCGCGTTGACCTCCTCGGCGTGGTCGAGCTGGTTGGTGCGGGCGCCGATGACGGCCATTGCGTTGGTCGCACCGGTGATGCGCTTGTCGATCGTCGACAGCGCGCCGGCCACGGCGGTCGTGTTCCCACGGGAGACGTTCTCCGCGAGGTCGTCCAGCTCGTCAAAGACCGTGATCGAGCCGCCGTACACGCTGTCGCCCGAGATGTTCACGGTCATCGTGACGCCGGGGGAGATGGTGCGCAGCAGGCTGCCCCCGTCGTCGGAGGACGAGTACCGCGGTGCTGCGGTGGCGGATGCGTCGGGAGCGAACGCGGTCGTGGTGTCCCGGGTCCCGGCGAAGACGGCGCGGCCCTGGTAGGGGGTGTTCGCGTCGCCGAGGATCGTCTCCTTCAGCGCCAGGATCTCCTTGGCGATCGCGTCTCGGCCCGTCTCGTTGAGCGCACCGTTGCCCGCGCGGACGGCGAGCTCACGGATCTTCTGCAGCGCGTTCGTCGTGCTCTGCAGCGCCGGTTCCTGCGTGGTCATCCACGCCCGGGCCTCGTCGAGGTTGCGCCCGTTCTCGGTGTTGACGGCGATCTGGTCGTTCAGGCGCAGGGCTGCGGCCGCGCGCACGGAGTCCGTTGACCCCTTGGGCAGCGAGGTGCCGCTGGTGATCTGGTCCTGCAGCTTCGCCATCCGGGTCTGCGTGTTCTGCAGGTTGGCGAGGGCGTTGGTGGCGATGCTGCGCTGGGTCACGCGTCCGAGCATGATCGGTTCTCCGGTCGGTCAGTGGGGTCAGCGGACCATGTTGAGGAGCGACTGCAGGGCCTCGTCCATGGTGGTGAGGACCTTTGCGGCCGCCGAGTACGCGTGCTGGTAGGCGACGAGGTTGGTCATCTCCTCGTCCAGGTTCACGCCCGAGACGCCGTCGCGGACGGCGCTGGACTTCAGCGAGACCTGCGAGGCCAGCTCAGCGCGGTTGCCGGCGGACTGGGTCGAGGCGGCGAGGTTCGTCGCGTGCGTGCGCCAGTCGTCCTTGATCCCGACGACGGCGTCCCTGGCCGGGGTGGTCCCGGTGGCTGGCTTGGCCGGGGCGCCGTTGAAGGCCTCCGAGACCGCGCGGGCGTAGAAGCGGTCGGCCGAGCCGGGGTTGTCGTCGGTGCCGGTGCTGTCCCGGAACGAGTCGGTGGTGACGCCGAGCGTCAGGGTCGCGGCGGTGACGGGGTTGCCGTCAGCGCTCACGAAGAAGTCGGTCGTGGCGGGGGTGCCCCGGTAGGCGGTGTTCACCTTGTCGGTGAGCTTCGTCGCGAAGGCGTCCAGGCCGGCCTTTTGGTCGGCCAGGGTCTTGTTCGCCCCGTCCAGCGTGGCCTTGAGCGCACCGGAGACCGGCTCGGCGACCTGCCCGCCGATCGTGACGACCAGGACGTTGCCGATCCGCGCCGCGCCCGGGTCGACCGCGGTCTTGTCGGTGGCGCTGACCTGGTTCCCGACCGTCAGCCCGTAGGAGAAGTCACCGGTGACGATCGTCGCGTTGCCGACGAGGACGTCGACGGTGCCGTTGTCCCGGTGGACCGTGCGCGAGCCGGTGAGGTCGGACAGCTGGTTGAGCAGCTGGTCGCGCTGGTCCATCAGCTCGTTGGCCGACGCGCCGGAGGCCAGGGTCTCGCGGATGCCGGTGTTGAGCTTGGCGACGTTCGTGGCGATCGTCGTGGCCTGGGTGGCCAGGGTCTGCGCCTGCAGGCCCAGCTGGTCGTACTGCCCCTCGAGCTGGGTGTTCATCCCGACGACCTGCGTCACCACCGTCTGGCTGCGCGTGACCACCAGGGACCGCGCGCCGGCGAGGCCGTCGGTGCCGCTCTTGGACGCGAGGTCGTTCCACGCCGAGGACAGGTCCTTGAGGTTCGCGCTCAGCCCGGTGGTGCCGGTGTCGCCGATGGCGTTCTCCACGGCGGACCAGATGCCGGCCGCCGTCGCCTGCTCCTTCGCGGCCGCAGAGTCCTGGCGGGCGGTCGCGGTGGCCAGGGCGTCGGAGACGCGGGTCAGGCCGGTGACGGAGACGCCGTCGCCGGGGACGAACCTCTGCGCGAACTGCCCCGTCTGGTTCAGGACGCTGGCGGACTGCTCGACCCGCTGGCGGGAGTAGCCCTCGGTGTTGACGTTGGCGATGTTCTGCCCCGTCGTCTCCATGCCGAGCTGGGCGGCGGACAGCGCGCGGCGCGCGGTGTTGATGCCGGAGAAGGTGCTCATCGGGGGTCCTCTCAGAAGGCTTCGTCGACGAAGTGGGCGCGGGAGCCACCGGCCGACGCGGCCGTGTTCTTGCCCTGGGCGGTGTAGGTGTCGAGGGGCTTGTCGAGCCCGAGGAGGGTCTCGCGCAGGGCGCGGGAGCCGGCGTTGAGCAGGTCGCGGTTGGCGTCGGCCAGGTCCTGGATCTCCGCGGTCAGGGTGAGGAAGGAGTCGCGGTGGCCGCGGAAGATCTCCCCCCACGGGTGCGGGGCCGCGTCGGCCAGGGCGTTCAGGCTGGGGCCGGGTTCGAGGTCGAGCTCGGCGGCGGCGGCGTCGACCTCGGTCGCGCGCAGCAGCTCGGTCGTCCGGATCTGCTCCATGACGAACTCGACCTCGCGGGTCGCGTGCGCCAGCCAGCGCGTGCGGCCGCTGGCCAGCACGAGCTGCTCCTCCTCCAGCTTGAACAGGAGCAGCTCCATCAGCTCCCGCTCCTTCCAGAGGATGCCGGAGACCTCGGCCAGTCCCATGCGTGTCCTTCCCCGTTGCCTGTCGTGGGTGGTGCTCGAGGCGTCCATCGGCGGCCGCTACCACGAGCTGAGGCGGCGAGGGGGTGGATCGGGGGAGCCGGCTGGCTAGGATCGGCCCAGGACGACCGTCTGGAGGTGGTGTCGGTGAGCGTCTCGGTGACGAGCGTCTTCCCGCTGACGTGGGAGGACCTGCCCCGTGAGACCGCCGGTCCCCGCATGGAGCTCATCGACGGGAGCCTGCACGTGACGCCACTGGGGGATCTTCGGCACCAGCGGCTGATCATGACCGTGGCACAGGGACTCGCCGGACTGGCCCCCGCGGGCTGGGTGGTGTTGCCGGGAGCCAACGTGCTGCGCCGGGGCGCCACGGACCGGCTGCTCATCCCCGACGTCGTCGTGCTCGCCGAGGACGCCGTCGCCGCGGGCGGGGTGTACGCGGACCCCTCCGACGTCCTGCTCGTCGTGGAGGTGGAGTGCCCCTCGACCCGGTCCGTCGACCGGCTCCTCAAGCGCGACCTGTACGCCCAGTGGCGGATCAGCGACTACTGGGTCCTGGACCCCGAGGTCCGGGCGCTGACGCGCCTCGTGCTCGGGCCGGACCGCAGCTACGCCCCGGGGCGGGGGAGCGCGGATTGGCTGGCCGCCTACGACGAGGGTGGGCTCTGGCCCTGATCAGGCCCCGGTCTTCTTGATGAACTGCGCGTTCTTCGTCGGCTTGCGCAGGTAGTAGGGCCGGCTGTCCTCGCGGGCCTGGCGCAGCTCCTGGTGCAGGACGCGCGCCTCCTCCTCCATGGCCCGCTCCACCGCCCGCTGGTCGACGCCGCGATGCCGTTCGGTGGCGATGTGGTCGTTGCGGCCGACCTCGTGCTCGACGTCGAGGAAGTTCTTAGCGCACAGCGCGTAGAGAGCGCTGACGCGTTCGCCGTACTTGACCGCGTAGTTGTCGAGGAAGGTCGGCGTCAGCCACCCCTTGTTGCGAGCGAACTCCAGGTCCCGCACGACCTGCCACAAAGGTTTCACGAACGTCCTCCAGCCTCACCGGTCCCACGCGCCTCAGGGTTCGGGCGGTGGTGCTCCACGACAACTTTCGGCGCGCGGTAGGGGTCTGCTGAACCACGCTGCGCCGATCGGGTCGGACGTCACCCCTCCGGTGCGTCCGGGACAGTCTGTGGTCGCACCCGCCCCCGATCGGAGCAGCGCGCCGGGGTGAGGACTCACCCGTTCGGCGCTCAAGTCACGAGGGGGCGCGTGCCGAGAAGGGGTGTGTGACCGCAGACGTTGCCACCGCCACCCGGGAGCTCCCCATGGTCGAGCTCAGCGCCGCCGAGCGCAGTGCGCTCGTCGAGCAGCACCTGCCGCTCGTGGGCTACATCACCTCGGAGTTCATCGGCCGCCTGCCTTCGCACGTGAGCCGGGACGACCTCACCTCGGCCGGTCTCATGGCGCTGTTCCAGGCCTCGCGCGCCTACGACCCGACCACCGGGGTCCCGTTCAACCGGTACGCCAACACGCGCATCCGCGGCGCCATCCTCGACGACCTGCGCGGGGCGGACTGGGCCTCGCGCGGCGTCCGCAGCCGTCAGCGCAAGCTGTCCCAGACCGAGGACCAGCTCACCACCCAGCTCGGCCGCACCCCCACGCCCACCGAGCTCGCCGCCGCCCTCGGGGTCTCGGAGAAGGAGGTGGCCGAGACGCGCGACGAGGCGCAGCGCTCGATGGTGTTGTCGATGCAGGGCTTCACCGCCGAGGGCGCCTCCCTGGACGACCACCTGCCCACCCACACCCCCGGCCCGGAGCAGGAGCTGCTGCACCGCGAGCGCCTGGGGTACCTGCGTTCGGCCGTCAGCGTCCTGCCCGAGCGGCTGCGCCACGTCGTGGAGGGGTACTTCCTCCACGAGCGCCCCATGGCCGAGCTGGCCGAGGAGCTGGGGGTCTCGGAGTCCCGCATCTCCCAGATGCGCGCCGAGGCGCTGGTCCTGCTGCGCGACGGGATGAACACGCACCTGTCCCCGGAGATGGTGCTCAAGACCGCCGGGTCCGGGGCGGCAGTGAAGCGCAAGGAGGCGTACTACGCCGCCGTGGGGACGCAGAGCGACTTCCGGTCGCGGCTGGCGCTGAGCAGCTTCGCGCAGTTCTCCGCGCCGGCGATGCGCACCGCCTGACCCCCGCGTTCCCGAAGGCCCCGTTCCGACACTTGGAGCGGGGCCTTCGGCGTTCCCGAGACTTCGTGACACAGCGCGACACGGCGCCACGCTCTGTGCTTCCATGGAAGGGCAACGAGGTGTCGCGCACTGCGGTGCCCCGTCGGCAGCGGGACCACCACGTCCAGCGGTCCTGGAGGGACTCCAGGGGGACGTGGTGCGGGTGAGCCGGAAGCGTCACCCGATTGCCACGTGGCGGAATGCTCAGGTGGGAAGCCCGCGAGCCGATGGATGAAGTGTCAGGCCACGGACGGCCGATACAGACACCCCCTGGACCCCAGATCACGGAGGAATCGTCACCATGGGTCTTCGCATTCAGAACAACATCGCCGCGCTCAACAGCTACAACAACGTGAACCGCACGGACAAGGCCGTCTCTGGCTCGCTGGAGAAGCTGTCGTCCGGTTTCCGCATCAACAAGGCCGCCGACGACGCGGCCGGCCTGGTCGTCTCCGAAGGTCTGCGCTCGCAGATCGGTGGTATGACCGTTGCGGCCCGCAACGCCCAGGACGGGATCAACGTCGCCCAGTCCGCCGACGGCGCTCTCGGTGTCACCACGAACATCCTCCAGCGCATGCGCGACCTGGCTGTCCAGGCCTCCAGCGGTGGCGCGCAGGACGCTAACGCGCAGAAGGCCGCCAACCTCGAGTTCGGCAAGCTGAAGGAAGAGCTCACCCGCATCACCAACACCACCGCCTTCGGTGGGCAGAAGCTGCTGGATGGCAACTACAAGGGCGTCTTCCAGGTCGGCGCCAACGCCGGCGAGCAGCTGAAGGTCAACCTGACCTCCGCCGCCCTCACCGGTGTGGAGCCGACGGCGACCTTCCGCGCCGCCAAGGCGGACGTCGTGGCGAACCCGGGTGGCGGGGCGGCCAAGACTCTGACCATCACGCAGAACGGCGTCGATGCGACCGTGACCATCGCGGCTGGCGCCAGCGCGCAGGCCGTCGCGGACGCTGTGGCCACCTCGACGAACAACGCCTTCACTGGTGCTCTCGACAACGGTGGCAACTTGGTCATTACGTCGGCCTCCAGCGACAGCCCGATCACCGCAAAGGTTGGCACGTCGGACCTGACGGCGGCCCCGACTCCCACGCCGGCCCCGTCGAAGGCGGCCATCGCTGGCACCGATCTTGCCACGCCGAGCGGTGCCGACAAGATTTTCACCATCACGATGGGGACTAAGACCGCAAGCTTCACCGTGGCGGATGGCACCTCCGACGTGGCCGCTGCCATTGAGACCGGATTGGCTTCCAACCCTGACTTCCAGGTTCAGAAGGACGCAGTGTCCGGTGAGCTTCGCATTACCTCGAAGGCGAACAGCTCCACCGCAATCTCGGTCACCTACGGCGGGGCCACCCCGACCCCTGTTCCTGGCGCGAACACCACCACCGGTGTGGCTGACCCGGCTCCGACGGCGCCTGTCACCGGCCCGACTGGCTTCGACGCTGCGGGCCTGGGCCTGTCGGCCATCAACTTGGTCGATGGAACGACCCCGACTGATATCTCGAAGAACGTTGCAGCGTCTCAGGCGGCCATCAACGCCATCGACGCGGCTCTTCGGGGGGTCGGTACCGCCCGCGCCACCATCGGTGCGTCGCAGAACCGATTCGAGTACGCCCTCTCGAGCCTGAACGTCTCCATCGAGAACATCACCGCGTCGGAGTCGGCCATCCGCGACACCGACATGGCTGCCGAGATGACGAAGTTCACGAAGAACCAGATCCTCTCGCAGGCCGGTACATCGATGCTCGCCCAGGCGAACTCCTCGACGCAGAACATCCTCACCCTGCTGCGCGGCTGATCCTGGCCCTCTGAGGTCGGCTAGCTCCGGCTGACCCTCCTCCTCAAGGCGGGGAACACCGCTCCCGTGGTGTTCCCCGCCTTTCGCACGTTCATCCTCGACACCTGACAGAAGGAGAAGCTCATGGCTATCTCGTCCTCTGCGGTCGACGGACTGGTCAGCGGGCTCGACACCGGCAGCATCATCTCCCAGCTGCTTCAAGTGGACGCCGCGCCTCAGACGAAGCTGAAGAGCACCGTCAGTGCAGCGCAGAACAAGGTCGCCGCGTTCCAGTCGGTCAACATGAAGCTCGCCACTCTCCAGAGCGCCGCTGTGAACCTGCAGTCGGCCAGCGCCTGGAGCGCAGCGAAAGCGACCACCGTCGGTGACGGCGTCACGGCGACGGCGGACCCCTCTGCCGTCCCGGGCTCGTTGTCCTTCCGCGTCACCCAACTGGCGTCGGGACGGTCCGAGATCAGCGGCCCAATTCCTGACAATGCGGATCTGTCGACCATCAAGAGCAAGATGGGTCTCCCCATGACCGTCACCCGGGGGGACCAAGTTTTCACGGTTGACGCGGAGACCGGCCCGCTGGAAGCCGTCGTGGCCTCCATCAACAAGATTCAAGGTCTCGGACTGACCGCCGTGGCCGTCAGGGTTGACACCCACACTTACCGGGTCCAACTCACCAGCAAGACGACGGGTGACGAGGCAGGAAAGTTCGTGATGTCCGCCGACAGCGCGAACCCTCCCCTCTACACGAACGTCACCCTCGCCAAGGACGCCAAGATCGCGGTGCCGGTGGCGGCGCCGGGGGTCGATCCCATCGAGGTGCGTTCCAGCTCGAACACGTTCGCTGGACTCCTCCCGGGTGTGTCGGTGACGGCGACCCAGCTGACGCCCGCGAACGGGCAGCCGGTGACCGTCTCGGTGGCCACCGACGCCACGGCGGTGACGGCCTCGGTCAAGTCCTTGGTCGACGCGGCGAACGCCGCGTTAACCGAGATCGCGACCCAGTCCAAGGCCGGCGCCGTCGGATCCACGGGATCGGTCAGCGGTGCAGGTGTGCTGCGCGGTGACGGCCTGATGCGCAGCCTGGCCTCCGCCATCGTCAGCCAGGTGACGACAGCGCTGGGGGGTACGCAGTCTGCTGCGTCCTTCGGTGTCCAGACCACCCGGGACGGACGGCTGACGTTCGATGCCGACACCTTCTCCAAGGCCTACGCCACGGACCCGGTGAAGGTGCAGAAGGCGTTCTCGCCCCGTAGCGCCGATCCCTCGATCACCGAGACCGTGTCCGACGGGCTTGCGGATCGTCTGGCGAAGGTCGCCAAGGCCGCGACCGATCCCGTGACGGGGTCGCTCACCAAGGCTGTCACGGGTCAGAACGACACCATCTCCGACCTGACCCAGCGGATCGCGGACTGGGACCAGCGCCTGGCGGACAAGAAGGCGCGCTACCAGAAGTACTACGCCTCCCTGGAGGTGTCGCTGGGCAAGCTGCAGAGCCAGTCCACGTGGCTGTCCGGTCAGCTCGCCAGCCTCAACGGCGGAAACCAGCGCTGATCCCTTGCGCCGCTGAGCCGGTCACGACGCACCGCGTCGTGGCCGGCTCATCGCATTCACCCCGCGAACGGCTCCAGCGCAAGCTTCTCCTGCCGATGGACTGGCCAGCACCGTCCCACCATGGAGGAACAAGGCATGACGGCACAGACGTTCGGCGCGCGCGGAGCCAACCGCTACCTCGGCGACAGCCTGAGCACGGCCAGCCCGGCCGCACTCCTCGTGATGCTCTGGGACCGGCTGGTCCTGGACCTGCAGCGCGCCGAGCAGGCGCAGCTCGACGGCGACCGGGAACTCGCCCACCGCAACCTCATCCACGCCCAGGACATCGTCCACGAGCTGCGCAACAGCCTGCAGGTCGGTGCCTGGGAGGGCGGGGACAACCTCATGGCGCTGTACACCTGGCTGCTGAAGGAACTGTCCGCCGCGAACGTGTCCGGGGACGCCGCTCGCACGGCGGCGTGCCGCACCGAGACCGTCGAACCGCTCGCGGAGGCGTGGCGCCAGGCGGCGCTGGAGCACCTGAGCAGCACGAGCGCGGTCGCGCCGGGCGTGGCGTGACGGCGCCCGTCCACACCGGCGCGGCGACCGAGGAGCGCGTGCCGGAGCATTGGGCGACGGCGTGGGACGCCGCGCTGGCGGCCGTCGAGCTGGACGTCGAGTCCGCCGAGCGCCTCATCGCCCAACTGCACGCCGGCGTGGACGAGGCCCCCGAACCCGCCGACCGGCCCTGGGTGGCCCCGGCGCTGCTGGGGCCGATCCCGCTGGAGTTCGCCGACCGCGCGCGGCACCTGCTGGCGCGGCAGACCGAGGTGAGCGAGCGGCTGGCCGAGGCGATGGTGACCGTGCGGTCGCAGACGCGCGCCCTCGGCAAGCTCGACCGGGCCGAACGACGTCCCGTCTTCCTCGACCGGGCGTTGTGACCGACGTCCGTCGCCGACCGGTGGTCTGACCACCGTCAAGTTCCCGGGCCCGCGGTCGACATCTAGATGAGCATCTAGATGTCGACTCGCGGGCCCGTCGTGGTCCTGCAACGCCGGAGGACCACGTGCCCGTCTCTCGCACCCTCGCCCACCTCGCCGTCGGCCTCGTGGCGACCTCGGTCGTCGTGGCCGCCGTCCCCTCCACCGCGAGCGCCCTCACGGTGGTCCGGCAGCAGCGCGCCTACGCCTTCGCGGCCATCCCCTCGGCCCCGACCGGCCTGACGCTGCAGGTGGGGGACTCCCGCCTCTACGCCTCCTGGAACGCCGTCACCGCCCCGGTGGCGAAGTACACCGTCCGGTACACCGCCTTCGGCGGGACAGGGGCGGTCCTGGGGTTCCGCGGCCAGCAGGACGTCACGACGGGGACCAGCGCGGTCCTCGTGCTCACCAACGGCACCCCGTACGACGTCGACGTCATGGTGACCACGACCGACGGCCAGACGTCGGTGTACTCCGCCACCGTCCGCGGCACGCCCACGGCCAATGCCCCCACCCAGCCGACCGGGCTGAGCGCGGTGGCCGGTGACGCCCGGGTGAGCCTGGCGTGGGCCTCGAACACGGCCGATTCCCGCAGGCGGCGGGTCGACCTGTACCGCGACGGTTCCCTGCTGGTCTCCCTGCCGGCCGGGGCGACGAGCCACGTCGATACGACCGCGGTGAACGGCACGACCCACCGCTACGAGGTCGTCGCGGTGGACACCAACGTCACCCCCAACGCGCGGTCGGCCGCCTCGGCCCCGGCGTCGGCCACGCCCGTGGACCGCACCCCACCGGAGGCACCCACCGGGGTGACCGCGACCCCGGGGGACCGGTCCGCGACCGTGTCGTGGGTCCGCGGTACCGAGCCCGACCTCGCCCGGTACGAGGTGACGGGCCCGACCGGGACGAGCACCGTCCTGCTGCCCACGACCACGTTCTCCACGGCGAACCTGCTCAACGGCGTCACGTACACGTTCACCGTCGTCGCCGTGGACAGCACCGGGAACCGGTCGGCGGGGACGGCCGTCACGGTGACCCCGGCCGACCTCGTCGCGCCGGCGCCACCCACCGGCGTGCGGGGTACCGCCGGCGACGCCACGGCGACCATCACGTGGGACGCGAACACCGAACCGGACCTGGACCGCTACGAGGTCGAGGGACCCGCGGGACGTTCGACGGTGCTGGCCCCCGCCACGTCCTGGACCGTCGTCGGCCTGCCCAACGGTCAGCCGCTGACCTTCCGCGTCCACGCCGTCGACACCGGGGGGAACCGCTCGGCGGGAACGCCGGTGACCGTGACGCCCGTCGACCGCACACCGCCCCTGGCCCCGGCGAACCTGACCGGGACGGCCGGGGACGGCGCGGCCGTCCTGGCCTGGAGCCCGAACTCCGAGGCCGACCTGGATCACTACCTCGTGACCGGTCCGGACGGGCCCGTCACCACGGTGCGCCCGCCGATGACGTGGTGGAGCACCACGGGGCTGACGAACGGCACGTCCTACACCTACGGCGTGACCGCGGTGGACCGGACGGGCAACGTCTCCCCGGTCAGTTCCGTCACCGTGGTGCCCGTCGACACGACCGCCCCGGCGACCCCCGCCGGGGTCAGCGCGGACCCCGGGGACGGCGCGGTCCTGGTCCACTGGGCCCCCAACACCGAGGCCGACCTGGACCGCTACGAGGTCACGGGTCCCGGTGGCGTCGTGGTCGTGCGCCCGCCGGCCGTGGCGCACACCGTCACCGGACTGCAGAACGGTCAGTCGTACACGTTCTCCGTCGTCGCCGTCGACACGGCTGGGAACCGGTCGGCCGCGGGCACGGCCACGGCCACCCCCGCCGACGTCACCGCGCCCGACATCCCCACGGGGCTGACCGTGACGCCGGCCGACCGCGCCCTGGACCTGGCGTGGACGGCCTCGGTGGCCCCCGACACCGCCGCCTACCGCATCCACCTCGCCGGCTCGCCCGTGCTGACCGTCCCCGCCCCGGCGACGTCGGCGCGGCTGACGGGCCTGACCAACGGCACCCCCTACGGCGTGCGGATCAGCGCCGTGGACGGGGCGGGCAACGAGTCGGCGCTGTCCCCGACCGTCTTCGGGACCCCGGCCGACCTCACACCGCCGGCGGCCCCGACCGGGGTCCAGGCGTCGCCGGAGGACGCCGGGGCGAGGATCAGCTGGAACCCCAGCCCCGAACCCGACGTGGACCGTTACGAGGTCCTGGTCGACGGCGTCCTGCGCGCCGCGGTCCCGGCCGGCACCACGACCGCGTTCGTCACCGGCCTGGTGAACGGGACGACCTCCTCGGTGGTCGTCGTGGCCGTCGACACCGCGGGCAATCCCTCCCCGCCCAGCGCGGCCGTGCTGGTCACCCCCGCCGACCGGACCGCCCCGGCGACTCCCGTCGGCATCGGCAGCGTGGCCGGCGACGGCACGGTCACCGTGTCGTGGTCCGTCAGCACCGACCCCGACATCCACCACTACGAGGTCGTCGACGCCCAGGACGCGGTCGTGGCCACCGCGCCCGCCGGTGCGGGGTCCGCGGTCGTCACCGGGCCGGCCAACGGCACCGCGCATACGTTCCGCGTCGTCGCGGTCGACGCCGCCGGCAACCGGTCGGCCCCGTCGGTGAGCACGGTCGCCACCCCGGTCGCCGCGGTCCTCGGCGGTGCCGGCGCGGCCAGCGCGGCGGCCGCCGACGGCGCGGCGACCGTGACGTGGGAGCCCTCGACCGATCCGCTCGTCGTCGGCTACGAGGTGTGCGTCGACGGGGGCGCGTGCGTCCCCGCCTTCGCGCCGCCGGCGGTGGTGACGGGCCTGGACAACGGCACGAGCTACACGTTCACCGTCTACGCCCTCGACGCCGCCGGCCACCGGTCCGCGGGGTCCACCACGGCCCCGGTGACCCCGGTGACCGGCGCCCTCGCCGCCCCGACCGGTCTGAGCGCCACCGCCGGGGACGGTGCGGCGAGCGTGCGGTGGGAGGCCGTACCCTCCGCCGTCGGCTACGAGGTGCTGGTCGACGGCACGCCCGTCACGACCGTGTCGGGGGCGACGTCGACGGTCCTGACCGCCCTGACCAACGGCACCACCGTCACGGTCACCGTCCGTGCCCTGGCGGCCGGCGGGGCTCCCGGCGCGCTGTCCGTCGCGGCGCAGGTCACCCCACGCGCGGCCGTGCGCGACGCCGCGCCCCCGGCCGCGGGCGCAGGGGGGAAGTCGGGGGTCGCCGCCACCCCCGACGGCCGATTCAGCGTCTTCGGCACGGCCGCCCAGCTGGAACCGTCGGACACGAACAACGACTACGAGCTCTACGTCCGCGACGAACTCCTCGGCACCACCACTCGTCTGGACCCGACCGCGGCCGGCACCGACCTCAACACGAGCAGGATCGCGATGAGCGACGACGGCCGGTACGTCGTCCTCGTGACGAGCGCCGCCAAAGTGGCGACGGACACCAACGGCAAGGCCGACGTCTACCGGCTCGACCGCCAGACCGGAACGTGGCAGCTGGTCAGTGTTCCGGCGTCGGGTGAGGTGTCCAGCACGGCGGGTGCGGACGTGGAGCAGGCTCCCTACGTCTACTCGACCATGCCGGCCGTCGCGGTCACGGCGGGCGGGAACCAGGTGTTCTTCCACTCGCGCCGCTCCGATCTCGTCCCCGGAGACACCAACGACGCCCCGGACCTGTTCCGGAAGGACATGACGACCGGCGAGGTCACCCGCATCTCCACCGCCCCCGACGGTGGGCAGATCTCCACCGGATCGATGGGTCCTGCCCTCGACATCACTCCCGACGGCCGGTACGCCCTCGTCGTGCTCCCCGTCCAAGGCACGATCGCCACCGTGTGGCGCAAGGACACCGTCACGGGGGAGATGCTCCTCGTGTCCGGCACCGGTGGGTGGAAAGACCTCCGCAGCGCCTACCACGTCCTGAGGGACGCCCAGGACGTGTCCATCTCCGACGACGGTCGGTACGTGGCGTTCAGCTCCGACACTCGAGCCCTGTACTCCCGGGCCTACGAGTACGTCGCCTACCGCCGTGACATGGTCACCGGCACGATCGTGCGCGCGGGCATCGAAACGCGGCACTACGAACGCGAGCACCAGGCGACGCTGGACCCCTCTGGGCGGTACGTCTTCTTCGCCACCCGCGCGGGCGTCGACGGTGACAACGACGGCCGCACCGACTGGTACCGGAGGGACCTCGCAAACCCCTCGCTGACTCCCGTCCTGGTCACCAGCACAGTCGCCGGACGCCCCAGTGCCGTTCGCATCACGGGCCCCATCACGACCGCGGAGTTCGGATCCATCACCGTCCTCTCCGGGGACGTGGTGGTCGTGGCCACGATGCAGGCCCTCGTCGCCGGGGACACCAACGGGGTGATGGACCTGTACCGCAAGGACCTGCGGACCGGGGAGGTGGGGTCGGCGGTCTGAGCTTGACTTTTAACCTGCAGCTGTCGATCGAGAAGCCGAGGGTGGACAGCAAGGCGGCCTTGAGGTGATCATCAGCGTTGTCGAGACGTCGGTGATCAAACTCAAGGCCGCGAGGTGAGTGTGGCGCACGATGCTGGTGCTGTCGAGTCTGCTTGTCGCGCGTCAGGTTTTGTGGCAGACCCCGTTGCCTACGGGGTTGACCAGCGAGGAGCCTGATCACCATGCCAAGACCACCGGCCCTGGCGGCCGAGGAGAAGACCCGGATCGTGCTGTCGATCCTGGCCGGGGAAACCAC
>NZ_JBGFTU010000028.1:0-40740 GCF_041276425.1 Kineococcus halophytocola
TGTGGTCCGGTGGTCATAGCGGTGGGGAAACGCCCGGTCTCATTCCGAACCCGGAAGCTAAGCCCACCTGCGCCGATGGTACTGCTCGGGAGACTGGGTGGGAGAGTAGGTCACCGCCGGCCACTCACTCTTGTGAGTGGTGATGGGGAGCGCCTCCTTCGGGAGTCGCTCCCCATCGTCATGTCCGGCCCGTGTGAGAGGCTGGACCGCTCGCTCGGCGAGCTCAACGTGAACAGTGACGAGGACAACCGCGCGGTGCGCGGCGGTGGGGAGATCGGCATGGCAGAAGCAGGTTCGCGCGGTCGCGGGAACGGCGAACGTCGTCCGACCGGTGGTGCCCGCGGGGGCTCCGGCGGGTTCCGGTCCGGTGGTCCTCGTCGTTCCGACGGCCCGCAGCGCCCCGACCGGGGTGAACGCTCCGACCGCTACGACCGTGACCGTCCTCGTCGCTCGTCCACGGCGGATGACCAGCGTCCCGGCCGTCCGCTGCGCGACGGTGCGCGCTCGGGGGAGCGGCCCCAGCGCACCTACGGTGACCGTCCCCGCGACGAGCGTCAGCGGGAGGAGCGTCCCCGCCGCACCGACCGTCCGTGGGAGGACCGCGGCCCCCGTACCGAGCGTCCCCGTCGCGACGATGAGCGTCCCCGCCGTGAGGACCGTCCTCGCCGCGACGACGACCGCTCCCGTTCCGACCGTCCGCAGCGCGACTCCTCCCGCCGCGAGGACTCCCGCGGAGACGGCCGTGCGCGGGGCCGTGACGATGCCCGGGGTGGCTCCCGCAGCGGTTCCCGGCCCGAGGCCCGCTCGGGCGAGCGTCCGGCCGCCCGCGGTGGCGCGGGTCGTCCCGACCGTGCGGGTCGTCCGGACCGTGGGTCCCGCCCCGACCGGGGCGAGCGTCCCTTCCGCGACCGCCCGCAGCGCGGCGAGGAGCGTCCCCGCCGCACCGAGCGCGGGCCGGTCCGCTCCACCGGGGCCGACCGCGGTCGGGACACCCGCCCGCCGCGCCCGACCGGTCCGCGGGTCCCGGACGGGGTGACGGGCAAGGAACTGGCCCCCGACGTCCGCCGGGCCCTGCAGAGCCTGACCGGCGAGAGCGCCGACGTCGTGGCCAAGCACCTGGTCGCCAGCGGCCAGCTCGTCGACGTCGACCCCGAGGCGGCCTGGCAGCACGCGCTGGTGGCCCAGAAGCGTGGTGGGCGGATCGCCGCCGTGCGCGAGGCCGCCGGCATCGCCGCGTACAAGGCGGGGCACTTCCGCGAGGCCCTCGCCGAGCTGCGCACCGTCCGCCGCATGACGGGGGACGACAGCTACCTGCCCCTCATGGCGGACTGCGAGCGCGGTCTGGGCCGCCCCGAGCGCGCCCTGGACCTCGCGACCTCGCCGGAGGTCGCCGGCCTGGACACCCCGGCCAAGGTGGAGATGCTCATCGTCGCCGCCGGTGCGCGCCACGACCTCGGCCAGCACGACGCCGCCGTGGTGTCCCTGCAGGTCCCGCAGCTGCGCACCAACAGCCGGGCCCCCTGGCGGGCGCGGCTCTGGTACGCCTACGCCGACGCCCTGCTGTCCGTCGACCGCACGGCCGAGGCGCGCGAGTGGCTGGTCAAGGCCGCCGAGGCGGACGCGGACGGGGAGACCGACGCCGCCGAACGCCTCGACGAGATCGACGGCATCGTCTTCGACGAGGTCTGGGACGACGAGGACGACGAGACCACCGACGACGCCGGGGACGGGCGCTGAGCGTGCGCGTCTACTGGCCCACGACGCTCCCGGCCCTGGCCCGCCTCGCCGACGCCGCCGAGCTCGCGGCGGCGCCGGTCACCGTGCACGCGGTGACCCCCGCCCTGCGGGACTTCTACGCCGACGCCGACCCGCGGGACCTGGAGGAGGAGCTGGAGTACGTCGCGATGACGGACGCCGCGGGGGAGTCGGTGCGGCTGCTGGCCGCCGAGGCCGGCTCGGCCGCGCCCCGGCGGGTGGTCCTCGCCCTCGACGTCCCCGACACCGCCGTCCAGGTCGAACGCGCCGGGTGGGCGGCCCCGGAGCGCTCGCAGGTGCGGCTCACCGTCCCGTTGTCGCTCGACGACCTCGCCAGCGTCCACGTCGACGACGGGGAGGCCGCGGCGGACGTGCGCACGGCCGTGGCCGCGCTGCCGGCCGCCGACGCCGGCGACGAGGACGCGCAGTTCGCGGTCGAGGCGTGCGAGGGGCACGACCTGCTCTGGTACGACGCCGGCGAGCTGCCGATCCTGCTCAGCGTCGGCCCCTGAGCCGGTTCGGTGCCTGAGCCGACTCGGTGCCCGGAGCCGGGTCAGGCGCCGGCCGACCACTCCTGGGCCAGGGCCGACTCCGAGCGCACGAGCTGCAGCAGGCCCGGCAGGGCGGCCCGCTCGACCTGCCCGCCCAGCAGGGGCACCCGCACGTCGAGGGAGCCGTCCAGGGTGTGGACGCTGCCGGGACCGTCGGCGGCGAGCACCGAGGACGCCGACAGGGTCACCGGTGCGTTCCGGATCGTGAGCGTGAGGTGGGAGCGGCGGCCGCCGTCGGCGCCCGCGGGGTCCCACCGCTCGACCTGCTCGACCACGGCGGTGGTCCCCAGGAAGCGTGCGGCGGCGGCGGGCAGGACGGCCGTGCTCACGGTCCGGCTGCTCGTGACGACGACCACCCCGCCCTCGTCGGTGACGGACTCGCTGTGCTCGAGGGCGCCGGAGCGTTCGGCGCGGGCGCGCAGGAACGCCGGGTCGACCAGGACGGCGTGCACGGCGGCGGGGGCCGCCGTGAACCGGGTCAGCTCGGAGAACGGGGTGGGCACGGCCTCACTCTAGGTCCCGGGGTGCGCTTCCCCCTGCGGAGCCCGGGGGGTCGCCACTAGGCTCCAGACGCGTGTCCACCCGCGACCCGGAGCACTGATGCCCGCCTCGACCTCGGCCCCCACCGCAAGCGTGCGCGAGCTCGTGCGCGCCGCCTCGACCGCCCGGGACGACCACTGGGGGGAGGGGGTCCCGGAGGCGTTGCGCACCGGGACGGCCGTCGAGCGCCTGCTCCTGGACTACTTCGCGCACACCGCGCCCGAGGACCTCGCCGACCGCGCGCCGGCCGAGCTGCTGAGGGCCCTCGCCTCCCACGTGCGCTGCGGCGCGGTGCGGCGGCCGGGCACGACCCTCGTCCGCATCGTGGACGGGGCCGCCTCGGGGGCGGGGGAGGGGCGGGCCACCGTCGAGGTCGTCACCGACGACATGTCCTTCCTCGTCGACAGCCTGACCGCTGCGCTCACCCGGGCCGGCCGCGGCATCCACCTGCTCGTCCACCCCCGCCTCGCCGCGCGCCGGGCGGCCGACGGGACGCTGGAGGACCTGCACGACGTCGGGACCGCGCCGCCGTCGGAACCGGCCGAGTCGTGGATCCGCATCGAGGTCGACGCCTCGGCGGCGGGTCCGGAGGCCGACGCCGAGCTGCTGCGGAGCCTGCAGGGGGTCCTGGACGACGTCCGCGCCGCCGTCAACGGCTGGCAGCCCATGCGGGCCAAGGCCCTGCAGATCGCCGACGCGCTGCAGATCGACCCACCCCGGGGCATCGCCGACACCGAGCTGCGCACGGCCGAGCGGTTCCTGCGCTGGATGGCCGACGACCGGTTCACGTTCCTCGGCTACCGCGAGTACGACCTCACGACCGCCCCGGGGCAGGAGGGCGGTGAGGACGTCCTGCTCGTGGCCCGCCCCGGCAGCGGCCTCGGCGTCCTCGCCGAACGGCCCGGGCGCTCCGGGGGGCGTGAGCGCACGTTGTCCGGGCCCGTGCGGGACAAGGCGACCGAGCCGCAGGTGCTGGTGGTGACGAAGGCCAACGCGCAGGCCACGGTGCACCGGCCGGCCTTCCTCGACTACGTCGGGGTGAAGAAGTTCGACGCCGAGGGCCGCGTCACCGGTGAGCTGCGCTTCCTGGGCCTGTTCACGTCGGTGGCGTACACCGACTCCGTCAAGCGCGTCCCGGTGGTGGCCGAGAAGGTCACCGAGGTCCTGCAGCGCGCCGGTTTCGGGTCCGGCGGTCACTCGGCCAAGGACCTGCTGAGCATCCTGGAGACGTTCCCGCGCGACGAGCTGCTGCAGTCCGACGTCGACACGGTCCTGCAGACCTCCCTGGCCGTGCTGCGCCTGCAGGAACGGCGCCGGACCCGGTTGTTCCTGCGCCGCGACGACTACCGGCGCTTCATGTCGTGCCTGGTGTACATGCCGCGGGACCGCTACACCACGCGCGTGGGGGCCCGCATCGAGTCGCTCCTGCAGGACGCCTTCGACGGCGGCTCGGTCGAGCACACCCTGCGGGTGTCGGAGTCGGTGCTGGCCCGGCTGCACGTCGTGGTCCGGGCCCGTGCCGGGGAGGAGCTGACCGACGTCGACGTCTCCCGGCTCGAGGCGGACGTCGCGCGCGCGGCCCGCTCCTGGGAGGACGACGTCGTCGACGACGCCCGCGACCGGGCCGGCGACGCCGGCGCGGCCCTGGTGCGGCGCTGGGCCGGGGGCATCCCCAACGGCTACCGCGCCTCGGTCCCCGTCGACCGGGCCGTCGCGGACCTGCAGCGGGCCGAGGAACTGCTCGACCGTTCCGGGCAGGACGCCGACCAGCCCCTGCTCGACCTGCGCGAGGACCCCGATCAGCCGCGGTCGTGGCGGCTGACGAGCTACCGGACGAGCCCGGTCACGCTGAGCGCGGTCCTGCCGGTCCTGTCCGACCTGGGGGTCGAGGTCACCGACGAGCGACCCCACCAGCTCACGCGCGAGGACGGCCACCGGGTGTGGGTCGACGACGTCGGGCTCCGGCTGCCGGTCGACGTGTGGCACCTGGACGCCGACGCGGCCGCGGCCCGCACCCGCTTCACCGAGGCGTTCGCCGCGGCCTGGGCGGGGCGGGCCGAGAGCGACAGCCTGGCCCGGCTCGTGCTGGCCGGTCAGCTCACGTGGCGGCAGGTCGCCGTCGTGCGCGCCCTCGTCCGCTACCTGCGGCAGGTGGGGCTGGCGTACTCGCTGGACTACGTCGCGAACTGCCTGCTGGGCGACGTGGGGATCACGCGGCTGGTCGTCCGCCTCTTCGAGGCGCGGTTCGCGCCCACGCGGCCGGGCCACGAGGACGAGCGGGCCGAGCTCGTCGACGCGCTCGCCGAGGAGACGCGCGGGGCGCTCGACGGCGTCGCCAGCCTGGACGCCGACCGGATCCTGCGCGCGCTGCTGTCGGTCGTGCAGGCCGTCGTGCGCACCAACGCCTACCAGGACGGGCCCGACGGGCGGCCGCACCCGTACCTGTCCTTCAAGCTCTCGCCCCGGCTCGTGGCCGGGATGCCCGAACCCGCCCCGCACGCCGAGGTGTGGGTGTACTCCCCGCGGGTGGAGGGCGTGCACCTGCGCTTCGGGGAGGTCGCCCGCGGCGGGTTGCGCTGGTCGGACCGGCGCGAGGACTTCCGCACGGAGGTCCTGGGCCTGGTCAAGGCGCAGATCGTCAAGAACGCCGTCATCGTCCCCACCGGGGCCAAGGGCGGGTTCGTCGCCAAGCGGCTGCCGGACCCGTCGGTGGACCGGGAGGCCTGGTGGGCCGAGGGCATCGCCTGCTACCGGACGTTCATCGCGGGCCTGCTGGACATCACCGACGACCTGCGGCTCGTGGACGGCGTGCGCACGACGGTCCCGCCCGCCGACGTCGTCCGCTACGACGGCGACGACTCCTACCTCGTCGTCGCGGCCGACAAGGGCACGGCCACGTTCTCCGACATCGCCAACGAGATCGCCGTGTCCCGCGGTTTCTGGCTGGGGGACGCGTTCGCCTCCGGCGGCTCCGTCGGGTACGACCACAAGGCCATGGGCATCACCGCCCGCGGGGCGTGGGAGAGCGTGCGCCGGCACTTCCGCGAACTCGGGCACGACACCCAGTCCGAGCCGTTCACGGTCGTCGGCGTCGGGGACATGAGCGGTGACGTCTTCGGCAACGGGATGCTGCTGTCGCAGCAGATCCGGCTCGTCGCCGCGTTCGACCACCGGCACGTCTTCCTCGACCCCGACCCGGACCCGGCCGCCTCGCACGCCGAGCGCGCGCGGTTGTTCGCCCTGCCCCGGTCGTCGTGGGCCGACTACGACACCTCCCTCGTCTCCGAGGGCGGGGGCGTCTACCCGCGCACCGCGAAGTCCGTGCCGGTCAGCCCGCAGGTCGCGCAGCGCCTCGGGCTGGACCCCGGGACGCGCTCGATGTCGCCGGTCGACCTGCTCAAGGCGGTCCTGGCCGCCCCGGTCGACCTGTTCTGGAACGGCGGCATCGGCACGTACGTGAAGGGGTCGACCGAGTCGCACGCCGACGCCGGCGACAAGGCCAACGACGCCATCCGCATCGACGGCCGGGACCTGCGCGTGCGCGTCGTCGGCGAGGGCGGCAACCTCGGGCTCACCCAGCGCGGGCGCATCGAGGCGGCGCAGTCGGGCCACGGCGGGGAGGGCGTCAAGCTCAACACCGACGCCATCGACAACTCCGCCGGGGTCGACTGCAGCGACCACGAGGTCAACATCAAGATCCTGCTCGACCACCTGGTGACGCAGGGCCAACTCGACCCGGCCGACCGGGACGCCACGCTGCTGCGGATGACCGACGAGGTCGGCCGGCTCGTGCTGCGCGACAACTACGACCAGAACGTCGTGCTCAGCGTGGAGGGCACCTTCGCGGCCGGGTTGCTCCCGGCGCACCGGCGCTTCCTCGACGCGCTGGTGCGCGCCGGGGACGTCGACCGGCGGCTGGAGGCGCTGCCGTCGGCACCGGAGCTGGACCGCCGGGCCCGTGAGGGCGGCGGGCTGACGATGCCCGAGCTGTCGGTCCTCATCGCCCACGCCAAGATCAGCCTGGGCCGGGCGGTGCTCGACAGCGCGCTACCGGACGAGGAGTGGGTCGCGGCGACCCTGCGCAGCTACTTCCCGGCCGAGCTGGGGCAGCGGTTCGGCGACCACCTCACCGACCACCCGCTGCGCCGGGAGATCGCCACGACGGTCCTGGTGAACCAGGTCGTGGGCACGGGGGGCCTGACGTTCGCGTTCCGCGCCGCGGAGGAGACCGGCTCGGACCTGGCCGACGTCGTCCGCGCGTTCGTCGTCGCCTCGCAGGTGTTCGGGCTGCCCGGGCGCGCCGAGGCGGTGGAGGCCCTGGACGGGGAGGTGCCCGCGCACGCGCAGTCCCGGATGCGGCAGGCCCACCAGCGGCTGCTGGACCGTTCGGTGCGCTGGCTGCTGCACACGCGGCCGGAGGGGATCGACGTGCCCGCCGAGGTCGAGCGGTTCGCCCCCGCGGTGGCGCGGCTGGCGCCCTCGATCGTCGACCTCGACGACGCCGCGGCGCTGCAGGCGGAGGCGCAGTGGTTCACCGAGCTCGGCGTGCCGGCCGAGGAGGCGCTGCGGACGGTGGCGCTGCTGTCGCTGTTCCCGCTGCTGGACGTCGTGGAGGTCGCCGACGCGAGCGGCCGCAGCGTCGAGGAGATCGCCGCGGTCTGGTACGAGCTGTCGCGCCGCTACGGCATCACCACGGTGCTGGAGGGGATCGCCGGCCTGCCGCGCGGTGACCGCTGGCAGTCGCTGGCCCGGGCCGCGCTGCGCGACGACCTGTACTCCGCCGTGCGCGACTTCACCGCGGCCGTCGTCGCGGAGGTGCCGGCCGGGGCCGCCGTCGACGCGGCGGCGGCGGTGCAGGCCTGGGAGACCGCCCACGCACCGGCCGTGCGGCGGGCGCAGCAGACGATGACCGACCTGGAGGGCGAACCGGGCGCCGGTGACCTCGCGGCGCTGTCCGTGGGGTTGCGGGCCCTGCGCACCGTCCTGCGGGCGGGCTGAGCGGAGGGGCGGCGCGGTGGGCCCGTACGCTCGTGCGGTGCCCACCATGTCCGACCTGCTGCACTCCCAGACCGCGATCTCGGGCGCGGAGGCGGAGTGGCTCCGGCTGCTCGTCGGGGACTGGCAGCTCATCTCCGACCTGTCCTTCGCCGACCTCGTCCTGTGGGTGACGACGGCCGACCGGCAGCACTTCGTGGCGGTGGCCCACTGCCGGCCCACCACCGGCCCCACCGTCCACTACGACGACGTCGTGGGAGCGGTGCTGGAGCGCGGCCGCCGCCCGCAGGTGGACACGACGTTCGACGAGGCCCGCAGCCTGCGCGGGCGCGACCCGGAGTGGGACGACGACGTCCCCGTGCGCGAGGAGACCATCCCCGTCGTCCGCGAGGGCGTGGTCCTGGGTGTCCTGGCCCGGCACACCAACCTGGCGACGTCGCGGACCCCGAGCCGCCTGGAGCTGAACTACGTCAAGTGCGCCGACGACCTCACGCGCATGATCGCCGCGGGGGAGTTCCCGCAGACGGCGGCCCCCACCGGCCCGCGCCGCGGGGCGCCGCGCGTGGGGGACGGCATGCTGCGCCTGGACGCCGACGGCGTGGTCACCTACGCCAGCCCGAACGCCCTGTCGGCCTTCCACCGGGCCGGGCTCATCGGTGAGCTCGTGGGGGCCAACCTGGCCGAGATCTCCAGCTCGCTGGCCGCCTCCCACCTGCCGGTGGACGAGTCGCTGCCGCTGGTCGTCACCGGCCGGGCCCCCTGGCGGACCGACCTGGAGACGGACGCCGCGACCCTGTCGATGCGCGCGATCCCGCTGACGCGCAAGGAGAACGGGACGGCCACGCGGATCGCCGCGCTGCTGCTCGTGCGCGACGTCTCCGAGCTGCGCCGCCGCGAGCGCGAGCTCATGACCAAGGACGCGACGATCCGGGAGGTGCACCACCGGGTCAAGAACAACCTGCAGACGGTCGCCGCGCTGCTGCGGCTGCAGTCGCGGCGCATCGGCTCGGAGGAGGGGCGCTCGGCGCTGCAGGAGGCGATGCGGCGGGTGGAGACGATCGCGACCGTCCACGAGACGCTGTCGCAGGGCATCGACGAGAACGTCGACTTCGACCAGGTCCTCGACCGCTGCCTCATGATGGCCGCCGAGGTCGCGATGGAGAACGCCGAGCGCGTCCGCACCGTCCGGGAGGGCAAGTTCGGTGAGCTGCGGCAGGAGGACGCGACGGCGCTGGCCCTGGTCCTGACCGAGCTGGTGACCAACGCCGTCGAGCACGGTTTCGGGTCCGACAAGGCCGGCACCGTGGTGGTCAAGGTCGAGCACACCGCGGACGACCGGCTCGAGGTGGTCGTCAGCGACGACGGCGTGGGGCTGCCGGAGGACTTCCAGGTCGGCAGCTCCGGGCTCGGGACCCAGATCGTCCGCTCGCTGGTGGCGGGGGAGCTGCGCGGCCGGATGGAGTTCGGCGCGAGCCCGGCCGGGGGGACCGAGGTCCGGCTGGACCTGCGGGTGCGGCGCGACGTCGCCCAGATCGGCAGCGTCCGCAACTGAGCGGGCCCGCACGTGAGCGAGGCCCCCGACCGTGGTCGGGGGCCTCGCTCAGGGTCGTGCCGGTCGGGCTGCGGTCAGCTCGCGCGGCGGGCGCGGGCGGCGCGACGCTTGAGCGCGCGACGCTCGTCCTCGCTCATCCCGCCCCAGACGCCGGCGTCCTGGCCGGTCTCCAGGGCCCACTTCAGGCAGGAGTCGACGACGTCGCAGCGACGGCAGACGGCCTTGGCCTCTTCGATCTGCAGGATCGCCGGGCCCGTGTTCCCGATGGGGAAGAACAGTTCGGGGTCTTCGTCGAGGCAGGCGGCATTGTGGCGCCAGTCCATGGATGTTCCACTCCTTCTCGCGTGTTCGGTCTCAGGACACACGTGTCAACCTCGCGGTAACGAGCTGGACATGCGGGATCCCTGAGCACCGGCAACGCCGGCGGTGCCGGGACACATGCTCGCCGTCTGCAACTTCCCAGGTGGCGACGTGTGTCGGGGATCGCGTCGGGGTCAAGAGTCACACTTCGTGCGAACTTTCACAAGGGTTGAGACGGGATCGATCACCCCGCAGGCGTGTCGAGTACGTCACACGGTCGTAACACGGTGGACCCCTCCCGGTAATCCCTGGTCCTCCGGCGCGGCAGGGCGGGTCCGGCGTCCTGCCGTACCGTGCTCGGGTGCCGTCCGTCCCCACGTCCCAGGCTGCGTCACCTCGGCCGCGCCCGCCACTGCTGACCGCGATCGCCGCCGTCGTCGCCCTCGAGGTCCTGCTCCTGCTCGCCGGGGGCGCCTACCTCGTGCACGGCCTCCTCGTGGAGGGGTCGCGCGCACCGCTGGCGGTGGTCTCGGTGGTCGTGCTCGCCGTCGTCTTCGCCGCCGGCCTGGCCTTCTGCGCCCACGGCCTGCGGCAGCGGGCGACCTGGGCGCGCTCACCGCTGCTCGTGTGGCAGGTGCTGCAGGTCGCGGCCGGCCTGCCGGCCTTCAACGGCGGGTCGCCGTGGCTGGGGGCGGTGCTCGTCGTGCCCGCCGTCGCCGTGGGCGTCGGGCTGTTCCTGCCCCCGGTCTCGGCCGAGGTCGGGCGCTAGGCCTCGGCCTCAGGACCCGTCGACGTCGCCGAGGCCCTCGCGCAACCGGCCGAGCGTGCGGCTCAGCAGCCGCGAGACGTGCATCTGCGAGATGCCGACCTCGGCCGCGATCTGCGACTGCGACATCCCCCGCACGAAGCGCAGCACGAGGATGCGCCGCTCCCGCACCGGCAGGGCCGCCAGCAGGGGGCGCAGCGCCTCGCGGTTCTCCACGTTCGCCAGGGCGGCGTCGTCCTCCCCCAGGGCCAGGGCCGGTGAGGACGGCGACCCGGTGTCCAGCGGCACCGTGGAGTAGGCGTTGGCGGCCTCCAGCACCTCCACGACGTCGTCGGTGTCGTGCCCGGTGCGTTCGGCTAGCTCGGCCACGGTCGGGGCCCGGCCCAGCTCCTGGGTCAGGACCTCACGGGTGTCGGCCAGCAGGCGGCCGGCCTCCTGCACCCGGCGCGGCACGCGCATCGCCCAGCCGCGGTCGCGGAAGTGGCGCTTGATCTCCCCGACCATCGTCGGCACGGCGTAGGCGCCGAAGGGGACCCCGCGCGAGGGGTCGAAGCGGTCCAGGGCCTTGAGCAGGCCGATGGTCGCGACCTGGGTCAGGTCGTCCTGCGGCTCGCCGCGGCCGGCGAAGCGCGCGGCCAGGTGCTCGGCGAGGGGGAGGTGGCGGCGCGTCAGGTGCTCGCGCAGCCGCGCCCGCTCGGGGTCGTCGGGGGCGAGGGAGGCCATGCGCTCCAGGAGGGGGGCGTCCGTGTCGTGCTCGCCCTCGCGCGCTGCCGGCAGGTCCCGCGCCGGCGAACGGTGCGACGTACCGTTCACCCGACCCCCGCGGCGACACCGGCCGGTGCCCCCGACGTCTTGCTGTGCCGCAGCACGATCCAGGCCCCCGTGGCCGAGGTGCCGGTGAACACCTCGCCCACCAGCGCCTCCAGCACCGCCCACGCGAAGCTCGAGCGCTCGGGCAGGTCGCGGGCCGGGCCGCGCACCTCCACCTCCAGCGTCCCCTCGCCCAGGCGGAAGCTCGCCACGAGCTCGTCGTCGCAGGGGGCCGGACCCAGCAGCAGCGTGCACGCCTCGTCGACCGCGATGCGCAGGTCCTCGATCTCGTCGAGGGTCAGGTCCAGCCGGGCGGCCAGCCCGGCGCTCGCGGTGCGCACGACGGTCAGGTACGCCGGGTCGGCCGGGACCCGCAGCTCCACCAGGTCGGCGGAGACGTCCGCGACCGGGTCGCTGGCCGGTTCACCGGTCGTGGGGGTCGACACGTGGCGGGGTCCTTTCGGGGCCGGGTGCGGCGGTCGGGTGCCGCTCGACGACAACGGTGACCACGTTAGGTCACGACAGCGGCCGGAGCGTCACCGAGCGTCGCCCGTCGTCCGGTGGATCCGCCCAGCAGGAGGTCACCCCGCCACGGTAGGGCAGTCGGCCGCGCCCACCCGCACGCTGGTCCACACCCCCTCGCGCACCACGAAGCCCGCCCCCGGGCCCGGCCCGGGGGCGGGCAGCGGGCGCCGCCCCACCAGGTCGGCCGGCACCCGGTCCCCCCGGCCCAGCAGCACGGTCGTGCGGGCCAGCGCGCGGGCCAGCGCCGCCGGCCCCCGGAAGCTGCCCGCGAGCTCCTGACCCTCACCCGCGACCACGACGCGCACCGGGCGCCCGTCCTGCAGCGCCCCCACGAGCGCGTCCTCCACCTCCGGCGGCAGCGGCCGGGTCGCGTCGTCCAGCAGCACCAGGCGTCCTGCGGCCAGGGCGGCCCGGACGGCCGCGGCCCCGGCCTCGCGGGCCCACACGCAGCCCGGTTCCTGGGCGGCCAGGGTGCGCAGCGCGGTCGTCCGCCCGCTGCCGGCGGGGCCGGCCACGACCAGCACGGGGTCCACGCCGACCACGACCGGCCCGGCGCCGTCCCCACCGCGGCCCAGGACCAGCCCGGCCCCGGCCGGGGGCGGGACCGGGCAGGACCGGGGCAGGGGGGCGACGGCGAACCGGGTGGCGCGCGCCGGCTCCGGGGAGCCGGGCAGGGCGACCTGGACCTCGGTGGCCCGCCCGTCAACGACGAGCAGGCCCCGCCCGGCGACCGCGGCCCGGGGCACCTCGGCCGGACGCACCCCCAGCAGGCTCGCGTCCCCCCGGTCGGCGGTGCGCAGGAGCACGACCTGCCCCGCGGTGGCGGCGACGGCGCCGGTCAGGCACTGCCGGTCCCCGGCCACGACGACCCGCAGCCCGGCCCCGGAGCCCTCGCGCAGCAACCGCAGCAACGGGTCGGTGCCCGCCACCGGGTCGGCCGCGGCCAGCGCCGCCGACCACGACTCCCAGCCGTCCACGACGAGCAGCAGGAGCCCGGACGCCGGGACGGTCCCGGCCCGGCGCGCGTCCACCTCGGCCTGCACCCGCTCCAGGACCCGGCCCGCCCGCCACACCTCCTCCCGGCCCACGACCGAGCCCGTGCCCCCGGTCCCGGCCAGGTCGCGCAGACCACCACCGGCGTCCAGGACGTGGACCTCCACGTCCCGGCGCTGACCGGCCGCCACGACGAGCCGGCGCAGCAGCGTCGTGCGCCCGCTGCGGACCCCGCCCACCACGAGCAGGTGCGAGCCGGCGTCCAGGTCCCACCGGGCCACGCTCCGGTCCTGCCGGTCCGGGTGGTCGGCCAGGCCCCACGCCAGCCCGCCCGTGGTCCCCGGCGGCAGGTCGTGCGGGCCGACGACGGGGGGCAGCGGCGGCAGCCACGGGGCGCGGGGCCGGGGACGGCCGGCCGCGGCCGTGCGCACCGCCTGCACCAGGTCCGGCAGCGCGTCGACCTCCGGTCGCGGTCCCCCGCTCCCGAGGTGTTCCCCGACCGCCTCGACCGTGAGCGCGCCGCGCTGCGGACCGCGCAGCCGGGCGGTCTGGAACGGGCGGGCCCCGGCGGTGCCCGAGCGCAGCAGGGCCCGCCCGGGGACGGTGAAGGCCGCCGGGCGCGGGTCGGCGACCACGTCCTCGGCGTCGGCGCGGTCCTGCACGCGCAACGCCAGGCGCAGGTCGGTGTTGGCCCGGATCTCCGGGCTGACCACCCCGGCCGGCCGCTGGGTGGCCAGGACGAGGTGGACGCCCAGCGAACGACCCACCGCGGCCAGCCGGACCAGCCCGTCGACGAACTCCGGCACCTCCTGGGCCAGCACCCGGAACTCGTCGACCACGACGACCAGCCGCGGCAGGACCCCCGGGGCCAGCTCACCGGCGTCGGGCACCCCCGCCTCGGCCAGCACCCGTTCGCGCCGCACCACCTCGGCGCGCAGGCTGCGCAGCACGCGGGCGGCGAGCTGGTCGTCGAGGTCGGTCACCAGCCCCGCGACGTGCGGCAGCCCGGTGCAGCCGCCGAAGGCCGCCCCGCCCTTGTAGTCGACGAGGACGAACTGCAGCCCCTCCGGCGGCGTCCGCAGCGCCAGGGCGAGCACGAGGGTGGTGAGCAGCACCGACTTGCCCGCCCCGGTCGTCCCCGCCAGCAGGGTGTGCGGGCCGTCGCGCACGAGGTCCACCACGACGGGGCCGGCGGCGTCGGCCCCCACGACCGCCGGCAGGCCGGCCGGCGGCGCCGTCCACTCCCGGCGGAGCCGGTCGGGGTCGACCGGGCCGGTGAGGGCGAGCAGGTGCACGTCGGCGGGCAGGGCGTCCGAGGCCGGGGTCCCGCCGTCGCGCAGCGGCGCCGCCGCGCGGGCCAGGGCCAGCGCCCACTCCGGGTGGACGCCGTCGGGGCGCACGGGCCGGTCCCCGCCCGCGGTCCGCACCGCGGGGCCGCCCGGGCCGAGGTCGACGACGGTGCGGCAGGCCGGCGGCAGCTCGGCCCGCTCGGCCCCCACGCAGACGGTGTGGACCCCGGCGGCGGGCCCGTCGGTGAGGAGGTCGCTCAGCCGGCCGTCCCCGTGCCACCACGCGACCGGGTCCAGCACGACCACCAGCGCCGGCCCGCCGCGGCCGTCGGCGCGGGCGCGCACCTCGGCCAGCGCGGCGGTCAGCACGTCGCCGTCGGCCGCCGGCGCGGTGTGGTGCGGCAGCCAGTGCGCCCACTCCCACTCCGGCGCGGTCAGGAGGTGGACGTCGGCCGGGGACTGCCAGGCCGCCAGCTGCACCAGCCACCAGCGCACGGCGGCGGCCACCGGCCCGCCCGGGCCGCACACCCCCACGGGCCCCGCGGCCAGGTCGACGACGACCGGCACGTCCTGCAGGCGGGAGGCGGGGCCGGCGCCGTCCTGCACCGCCGCGGTCCGGGCCTGCGCCGGGCCCAGGCCGACGCGCACCGTGAGGTGGTCGGGGTCCTCGCGGCGGCGGCGGAACAACCGGTCACCGCGCCCCACCACCTCGGCGTGGACCTCCTCGGCGCCGGGGTGCCGGGCCCGCCGTTCGGCGCTCTCGCGCCGCAGCGCGTCCGCGTGCTCGCGCAGGACCACCTCCCGCGCGGCGGCCAGCTCGGTCTCGGCGCGCTGCGCGAGCCGGCGGTGCCGGCGGCGCTGGCCCCACCACTGCCCGCCGGCCACGACGGGGGAGGCCAGGCCCAGCAGCAGCGACAGCGGCGTCCACACCAGGGCCAGCACGACCGCCACGGCCAGCGGGACGAACAGCCCCAGGTAGGGCGGTCCGGGCGCCTCGGTCTGCGGGGCGGGCAGCGGCCAGCGCCACGAACGGGTGGTGAGCTCGGCCAGCAGCCGCGGTGGCCGGTTCACCAGGAGGTGCCCCTGCCCGTCGGGCTGGGCCAGGGCCGCGTCCACGCTCACCGGCCCCCGGCGCAGGACCGTGTCACCGACCGTGAACGAGGCCCCCGGTTCCAGCGCGAACCCCCGGTCGGCCCTCTCGTCCCCGTCCCCGTTCTCGTCCCCGGGCCCCTCGCCCGTCCGCAGCAGCCGGGTGCCGTTGAGCGAACCGAGGTCACGGACGGTCGCCCCGGCCCCGTCGTCGACGCGCAGTTCGGCGTGCCGCCGCGAGACCGCGGGATCGCCCAGGGCGACGGACGTCCCCGCCGCCTCCCGGCCCACGACGTGGGTCCCGGCGGGGAGGGTGAACCGCGCCCCGGCGTCCGGTCCGGCGGCCACGAGGAGTTCCACGCCCTGCGGTTCCACGCCCTGCGGTTCCACACCCTGCGGTTCCACGCCCTGCGGTTCCACGCCCTGCGGTTCCCGGCCGGGACCGGGCCAGCAGCTCCCGGCCAGCAGCGGGGGAAACCCCAGGACGGCGGCGGGGTCCAGGCCCCAGGCCCGCGGCCAGTCCGGCGGCCACGGTCCGGTCACCTCCTCGAACTGCGCCCGGGCGGTCTCCACCGTCGTGCCGGTGGGGACCTCCACCAGCACGTCGACCCCCAGCACGGTCATCCGGAACGGCACCCGGGGAGCCTGGCACGACCTGCCGCCGCGACCGGTCCGCTGTCCACAACCGACGTCGTCCACGCCCCCCCTGGAGGTTGTCCACATCACCCGAACGCCGATCCCCGGTTTCCCTTACCGTGCCCGCAGGGCCGACGGGGGAGGTGCACGTGGACGCGGTGCGGATCGTGGAGGACGAGGTGCGGGCGCAGGTGCGCCGTCGCATCGCGGCGGGCAGTTTCCGCGGTGACGCGGCGGAACTGCGGTCCCTGGTCGACGCCGTCGTCCTGGACTACGACCTGCGGTCCCTCGACGGGTCGTTGCCCGGGTTGGCCGACCGGCAGGACGCGGTCCGCGAGGTGGTCGCCGCGGTGTCGGGATTCGGTCCGCTGCAACGGTACTTCGACGACCCCGACGTCGAGGAGATCTGGATCAACGAACCGGGCAAGGTGTTCGTCGCGCGCGGGGGAGTCGCCGAACTCACCACGACCGTCCTGGAGGAGGACGCGGTCGCCGAACTCGTCGAGCGCATGCTCGCCACCAGTGGACGCCGCGTCGACCTGTCCTCCCCGTTCGTCGACGCCTCCCTGCCCGACGGTTCGCGCCTGCACGTCGTCATCCCCGACGTGACGCGCCGGCACTGGGCGGTGAACGTGCGCCGGTTCGTCGTGCGGGCCCGCCGCCTCGAAGACCTCGTGGCCCTGGGGTCGCTCACCGCACCCGCGGCCCGGTTCCTCACCGCCGCCGTCGCGGCCGGTGTGAACGTCCTGGTCTCGGGAGCGACGCAGGCGGGCAAGACGACGCTGCTGAACTGCCTGCTGGCCGCCGTCCCGGCCCACCAGCGCGTCGTCACGTGCGAGGAGGTGTTCGAACTCCAGCTGCACAACCGCGACGTCGTCGCCATGCAGTGCCGCCAGCCGAACCTGGAGGGCCGCGGGGAGATCCCGCTGCGCCGCCTGGTGAAGGAGGCGCTGCGGATGCGCCCGGACCGCCTCGTCGTCGGGGAGGTGCGCCAGGCCGAGAGCCTGGACCTGCTCATCGCCCTGAACTCCGGGCTGCCCGGCGCGGCGACGATCCACGCGAACTCCGCCGCCGACGCGGTGGCGAAGATGTGCACGCTGCCGCTGCTGGCGGGGGAGAACGTCACGAGCGGTTTCGTCGTGCCCGCGGTGGCGGCCAGCCTGGACCTCGTCGTGCACGCCGAACTGGACCCCCGCGGGCGCCGGCGCGTGCGCGAGGTGCTGGCCGTCCCCGGCCGGGTCGAGGGTGGCGTCGTGGAGACCGCCGAGGTGTTCACCACCCGCGGCGGCGGGCTCGTGCGCGGGTCGGGGTGGCCGCCGCACCGGGACAGGTTCGAGCGCGCGGGTTTCGACCTGGCCGACCTGCTCACCGACGCGCCCGGGAACCGCTGATGGGCGGGGTCGGGGTGGGGGTGCTGCTGGGGCTGGGGGTGTTCTGCGTGTGGTGGTCCTGCTGGACCCGCCCGCCGCGGGTGCGCCGGGCCCGACGGCCCCTCCGCGCGCTGCTGGACGCCGCCGGCTGGACGGAGGTGCCCGTCGCGGTCCTGCCGCTGGGGTGCCTGCTCGCCGGGACCCTCGCGGGGGCCGTGGCGCTGGTGCTCAGCGCGGTCCCGGTGCTGGGTGCCGGCGCGTTCGCCGCCGCCGCGTGGGCCCCGGTCGCCCTGTCCCGCTCCCGGGCCTGGGCCCGCGCGCAGGACGCCGCGGCGCAGTGGCCCGACGCCGTCGACGCGGTGACGGCCTCGGTGCGCGCCGGGGCGACCCTGCCGGAGGCCGTGGCCTCCCTCGCGGTCCGCGGGCCGGTCCGCTTCCGGCCGGCGTTCGCGCGCTTCGCCGCCGCCCACCGCGCCAGTGGGGCCTTCGAGACCGAGCTGGACCGGCTGCGCGAGGACCTGGCCGACCCGGTCTTCGACCGGCTGGCCGCGACCCTGCGGATGACCCGCCAGGTCGGCGGCAGCGACCTCGGGTCGACGTTGCGGACGTTCTCGGGCTACCTGCGCGAGGACGCCCGCACCCGCGGGGAGCTGCTGGCCCGGCAGAGCTGGACGGTCTCGGCGGCCCGACTGGCCGTGGCCGCCCCCTGGGTCGTGCTCGCCCTGCTGGCCACCCGGCCCGGGACCCTGACCGCCTTCGCCGACACCACCGGTGCCCTCGTCCTGGGCCTCGGCGCCCTGCTGACGGCCGGCTCCTACCGGCTCATGCTGCGGCTGGGCCGGCTGCCGGCGCCGCGGCGGGTGCTCGCGTGACCGGGGCGCTGCTCGGGCTGCTCGGCGGCCTCGGGCTGGTCCTGGTGCTGGCCGGGGTCCCGCTGCGCCGGCGCGTCCCCCTGGCCGCACGGGTGCTGCCGTACCTGGGACCGCAGCGCGAGCCCGGGCACGACCTGCTGCGCTCCGCGGCGGCGGCCCTGGGCCGACGGCTCGGCGCCGGGCGCACCGTGGCCGGCCGGCTCGCCGTCCTAGACCCCGGCACGGACGGCACCGACCGGCTGCCCGGGCACCGCGCCGAGCAGGTCCTGTGGGCCTGCGCCGCGGTGGTCCTGGCCGTCGTCGTGGCCCTCACCGCGGCGGGCGGTGCGCCACCGGCCGTGCTCGCCGCGATGGCCGTCGGCGCCACCGGCGGGGTGCTGGCCCGCGACGCGGTCCTGGACCGGGCGGTGCGCCGCCGGCGGGCCGAGCTCGTCGCCGAGCTGCCGGCCGTGGCCGAGCTGCTGGCCCTGTCGGTCGCCGCCGGCGAGAACGTGACCGCCGCCCTGGAACGGGTGGCCGCCGGCCGGGGACCGCTGTGCGCGGGACTGCGCGCGGCGCTGGCCGGGGTCCGGACCGGCACACCGCTGCTGCCGGCGCTGACGACGCTGGCCGGCCGCTGGCAGGTCCCGCCGTTCACCCGCTTCGTCGACGCCGTCTGCGTGGCGGTCGAGGCCGGCAGCCCGCTGGCCGAGGTGCTACGCGCCCAGGCCGTCGACGCCCGCGACGCCGAGCACCGCCGGCTGACCGAGGCCGGTGGCCGGGCCGAGGTCCGCATGCTCGTGCCCGTCGTGTTCGGGATCCTCCCGACCGTCGTCGTCTTCGCCGTCTACCCCGGGCTGGCCCAGCTCCAGCTCGACCGTTGAGGAACCCCGAGGAGAGGAACACCGTGCTGCGAGACGTCACGACCGCGCTGACCCGTGAGGACCGGGGCGACGTGCCCGGCTGGGTGCTCGTCACGATCATGACCGCCGGCCTGGTGGTCGGGTTGTGGGCCGTCGCCGGCCCGCGCCTGGCCGCGCTGTTCACCGCCGCGATGGACGCGGTCGTGACGCAGTTGTGAGACGGCCGCTCCCCGGCGACGAGGGGTCGGCGGTGGCCGAGTTCGCCGCCGTCGCGGGTCTGCTGTCGCTGCTGTTCGCCGCCGTCGTGCAACTCGCCGTCGTCCAGCACGTGCGCGCCACGGCCGCCGACTGCGCGGGGGAGGGCGCCCGCTACGGCGCCCTGCGCGGCAACGACCCCGCCGACGGGGCGCAGCGCGCCCGGGACCTGCTCGCCGCGTCCCTGTCGCCGGCCTACGCCCGCGACGTCACGGCGCACGTCGTCCGCGTCGGGACGCAGCCGGTGGTCGAGGTGCGGGTCGCGGCCCCGCTGCCGGTGCTCGGCCTGCTCGGCCCGGGACGCGCCCTCACCCTCCGCGGCCACGCGGTGCAGGAGGGGTCGTGAAGGACGAGGGCAGCGCCGCCGTGGAGTTCCTGGCCGTCGGGGTCCTGCTGCTCGTCCCGCTCGTCTACCTCGTCCTGACGCTGGGGCGGGTGCAGGCGGCGACCTTCGCCGCCGGGTCGGGGGCGAGCGGGGCCGCCCGCCTCCTCGCCGCCGGCGCCGCCCCCGCCGACGCCGAGGCCGCCGTGGCGCTCGCGGTCACCGACCAGGGGCTGCCCGCCCGGACGGCCCGGCTCGCGGTGTCCTGCACCGCCGACCCGTGTGGCACGCCCGAGGCGGAGGTCGCCGCGACCGTCCGCGTCGACGTCCCCCTGCCGCTCGTGCCGTCCTTCGCCCGCGACGTCGTCCCGCTGCAGGTGCCGGTGAGCGTCCGCCGCGTCGCCGTCGCCGACCGGTTCGCGCCGTGAGCCGGGTGCGGGGGGACGACGAGGGGCGGATCACGCTGCTGGCCCTCGCCTTCGGCCTGCTCGCGACCGTCCTGGTCCTCGTCGTGACGTCGGCCTCGGCGGTGCACCTGCAGCGCAGGGAGTTGTACGCCCTGTCCGACGCGGCGGCCCGCGACGCCGCCGACGCCCTCGACGAGGACCGGTACTACGCCGGCGGCGGCGTGCTGCTGACCCGTGCGTCGGTCCGGGACAGCGTCGCGGCCTACGTCGGTGCGCACGCCCCGGGGGCCGAGGTCGGCGCGGGCACCGGCACCCCCGACGGCCGGACGGCCCGCGTCGAGCTGGTCCGCGTGACGACCCCGCCCTTCACGGCCTTCGTCCCGGCGGGGCTGACCCGGGTCCGCCTGGTGGCCCGCTCCACCGCGGTGGCCGACCTGCGCTGAGCGTGCCAGCGTGAGCGCCGTGGAGCTTGCAGACGCGGGAGTCCTGGTCACCGGGGCCGGTGGCGGGCTGGGCCGGCCCCTGGTCGAGGGCCTGCTGGCCGCCGGCGCGCGGGTCGTGGTGAGCGGGCGGACCGCCCCGCGGATCGAGGGCACGCACGCCGTCGCCGCCGACCTGCGCCTGCCGGGGGAGCCCGAGCGGCTGGTCGAGGAGGCCGTGGCCCACCTCGGTCGGCTCGACGGCCTGGTCCACGCGGCCGGGGTCGTCGCGTTCGGCCCGGCCGTGGAGGCCGACGACGACCTGCTGGACGAGCTGTTCCTCGCCGACGTCATCGGCCCGGTCCGGCTGCTGCGGGCCGCCGTCCCGCACCTGCGCCAGGGGCGCGACGCGTTCGCCGCCGTCGTCACGGCCGTCGTGGCGGAGAAGCCGCAGGCCGGGATGGCCCCCTACTCGGCGGCCAAGGCGGCCCTGTCGGCGTTCGTCACGGCCCTGGCCCGGGAGGAGCGGGCGACGGTCCGCGTCATCGACGTGCGCCCCCCGCACACCGAGACCGGCCTGGCCGGCCGGCCCGTCGCGGGTTCGGCGCCGAGGCTGCCGCAGGGCCTGGACCCGCGGGCCGTGGCCGACCGCGTCCTGCGGGCGATCACCGAGGGTGAGCGGGAGCTGTCGTCGGGGGCCTTCGCGTCGTCGCAGCAGTCGTAGACTCGTCGGTCGTGGCCATCGACTTCCCCGCCGAGATCTCCGACCTCCGCACGACGTACGCGTCCATCCGGGAGGTGTCGGACCTCGAGGGCCTGCGCAAGGAGCTGGCCGACCTCAACGAGCAGGCCGCCGCGCCGGACCTGTGGGACGACCCCGAGACCGCCCAGGGCGTGACGAGCCGGCTGTCGGCCGTGCAGGCCGAGCTGGAGCGCATCGAGACGATGGGCGGGCGCATCGACGACCTCGAGGTGCTGGTCGAGCTGGCCGAGTCCGAGAACGACGCCGACTCCGCCGCCGAGGCCGAGACCGAGCTCGCGGGGATCCGCAAGGCCCTGGAGGAGCTGGAGGTCCGGACCCTGCTGTCGGGGGAGTACGACCCCCGTGAGGCGCTGGTGACGATCCGCGCCGAGGCCGGCGGGGTCGACGCCGCCGACTTCGCCCAGATGCTCATGCGCATGTACCTGCGCTGGGCCGAGCGCCGCGGCTACAAGAGCGAGGTCTACGACACCTCCTACGCCGAGGAGGCCGGGATCAAGTCGGCCACGTTCAAGGTCGCCGCGCCCTACGCCTACGGCACCCTCAGCGTCGAGCAGGGCACCCACCGCCTCGTGCGCATCTCCCCGTTCGACAACCAGGGCCGGCGGCAGACGTCGTTCGCCGGGGTCGAGGTCCTGCCCGTGGTGGCCGAGACCGACCACATCGAGATCCCCGAGAACGAGGTCCGCGTCGACGTCTACCGCTCCTCGGGGCCGGGGGGGCAGTCGGTCAACACGACCGACTCCGCGGTCCGCCTCACGCACCTGCCCACGGGCATCGTCGTCACCTGCCAGAACGAGAAGTCCCAGCTGCAGAACAAGGCCGCGGCGATGCGCGTCCTGCAGGCCAAGCTGCTGGAGAAGGCCCGCCAGGACCGCCAGGCCGAGCTGGACGCCCTCAAGGGCGAGGACTCCGGCTCCTGGGGCAACCAGATGCGCTCCTACGTCCTGCAGCCGTACAAGATGGTCAAGGACCTGCGCACGAACTTCGAGGTGGGCAACACCGACGGCGTGTTCGACGGGGAGATCGACAGCTTCCTCGACGCGGGCATCCGCTGGCGGCGCCAGCGCGAGGCCTGAGGGCAGCGCTCACGCTGAGCCACAGACCGTAGGGTGGGAGTGATGATCACCTTCGAGCACGTCAGCAAGGTCTACGGCGAGGGGCACCGCCCCGCGCTCGCCGAGGTGACCCTCCAGATCGACAAGGGCGACTTCGTCTTCCTCGTCGGGCCGTCGGGATCGGGCAAGTCCACCTTCCTGCGTCTGGTGCTGAAGGAGGAGAGGTCCAGTTCGGGATCGGTGCAGGTCAACGGCCGTGACGTCGGCCGGCTGCGGTCCTGGAAGGTGCCGCAGCTGCGGCGCCAGATCGGCGTCGTCTTCCAGGACTTCCGGCTCCTGGCCGACAAGTCGGTCTACGAGAACGTCGCCTTCGCGCTGCAGGTGCTGGGCAAGCCGCGCCACGTCATCGCCCAGACCGTGCCCGAGACCCTCGGCCTGGTCGGCCTGACGGGCAAGGAGAAGCGCCGCCCGCACGAGCTGTCCGGGGGTGAGCAGCAGCGCGTGGCGATCGCGCGCGCCTTCGTCAACCGGCCGGCGATCCTGCTGGCCGACGAGCCCACCGGGAACCTCGACCCCGAGACGAGCGTCGGGATCATGAAACTGCTGGACCGCATCAACCGCACGGGGACCACGATTCTCATGGCCACGCACGACGACGACATCGTCGACCAGATGCGCAAGCGCGTCGTCGAGCTGCGCGACGGCCGCGTCGTGCGCGACGAGGACCGCGGCGTCTACGGATCGGGCCGCTGATGCGACTGGGGTTCGTGCTCGGTGAGATGGCCACCGGCCTGCGCCGCAACTTCACCATGTCGGTCGCCGTCGTCCTGGTGACGATGGTCTCGCTGTTCTTCTTCGGGACCGGTCTGCTCGTGCAGAAGCAGGTCGGGATCCTCAAGGGCGAGTGGTACGACCGCGTGCAGGTCTCGATCTTCCTGTGCGGGGACACCTCGCTGGACGAGCGGTGCCCGGGCGGGTCGATCACCGACGCCCAGCGCGACGCGCTGCGCACGCAGCTGCAGTCCGACCCGCGGGTGGAGCGCGTCTACTACGAGTCCCAGCAGCAGGCGCTGGAGAACTTCAAGGAGACCTCGGTCCCGGCGATCACCGACAACCTCACCGCCGACCAGCTCCCGGAGTCCTTCCGGGTGCGCCTGGTCGACCCCCAGCAGTACCGGGAGGTCAGCGCGGACTACCAGACGGCGGCCGGGGTGGAGGACGTGCCCGACCAGCGCGCGATCCTGCAGCCGCTGTTCACGGTGCTGGACGTGGCGACGAACATCGCGCTGGGCCTGGCCGCCCTCATGCTGCTGTGCTCGATGATGCTCGTGTCCACGACCATCCGCCTGACGGCGTTCAGCCGGCGCCGCGAGACGACGATCATGCGGCTGGTGGGCGCCTCCCGGGCCCTCATCCAGCTGCCGTTCGTCCTGGAGGGCGTGGTCGCCAGCCTCATCGGGGGCGTGCTGGCCTCCGGGGCGCTGTGGGCGATGGTGAACTTCGGGGTCTCCCGCCTGCAGAACCGGCCCGGGTTCACCACCCGGCTCGTCGACACCGCCGACGTCCTGACCGAGACCGGGCCGATCATCATCGGCGTCGGGGTCGTCTTCGCGATCATCGCCTCCCTGTTCAGCCTGCGCCGCTGGCTCAAGGTCTAGACTGGAGGGCTCACCACCCACCGAGCCAGAGCACCAGGAGGGACGACGTGCCGCGCGAAACCGGGCGCAAGGTCATCGCCAGCAACCGCAAGGCGCGCCACGACTACTTCATCGACGACGTCTACGAGGCCGGGGTCAGCCTCATGGGCACCGAGGTCAAGGCCCTGCGGATGGGCCGGGCCTCCCTCGTGGACGGCTTCGCCCACATCGACCGGGGCGAGATGTGGCTCGAGGGCGTGCACATCCCCGAGTACGTGCAGGGGACGTGGACGAACCACACGCCGCGGCGCAAGCGCAAGCTGCTGCTGCACCGGGCCGAGATCGACCGGTGGGCCGGCAAGGTCCGCGAGTCCGGGCTGACGATCGTGCCGCTGGCGCTGTACTTCGTCGACGGCCGGGTCAAGGTGGAGATCGGGCTGGCGCGGGGCAAGAAGAACTACGACAAGCGGCACGCGCTGCGCGAGCGCCAGGACCGGCGCGAGGCCGAGCGCGCGATGTCGTACCGGCAGAACCGCTGACGGGAACACGTGCGACGTCCACGCCGTTGCAGGGTAAGCTGGACGCACAACTCAACAAGGGGATGACAGGTTTCGACGTCGGTCGTCGAGCCAGGGGAAGCGGGTCGAGGATGCATGGTCATCTCGTCAACGATCCATGCAAACCAATAGGTGCCGATTCCAAGCGCACCGAGTTCGCCCTCGCCGCCTGAGCGAGTGCGACTCTGTCAGCCCGGGTGTGCTCCCGCCCCGGGTCCTGGCATCAGCTAGGGGGCTCACCTCTCACGGAGGTCGCGTACGTGAGAGGGACAATCAACGCGGCTGGGCCCGGCGATGACATGCCTGTGTGAGCATCGGGGCCGAGCAGACCGCTGAACAGGCTGCACCCGGAGAAGCCCTGGTACCACGCTGACGGACGCGGGTTCGATTCCCGCCATCTCCACCACACCACTCCGCCCGGGGGCCTAGGCCCCCGGGCGGACGTGCGTGCCCGGGGTTCCGCCCGCGCTCCGACGCGGTGCGCGGGCCCCCCGCGCGAGGCTCGGGCCATGGACATCCTCACCGCCCGCGGTCTCGTCATGACCTACGGCTCCACCCGCGCCCTCGACGACGTCGACGTCACCGTCGGCGCGGGGGAGTCGGTCGCCGTCATGGGCCCGTCCGGTTCGGGCAAGACGACCCTCCTGCACGTCCTGGCCGGCATCCTGCGGCCCAGCGCCGGCAGCGTCGACCTCGCCGGCACCGACCTGCTCGCCCTGTCCGACGCCCAGCGCACCCGGTTGCGCCGGGACGACTTCGGCTTCGTCTTCCAGTCCGGTCAGCTCCTCCCGGAGCTGCCAGCGGAGGAGAACGCCGCCCTGCCGCTGCTGCTGGCGGGCGCCCCGCGGGCCGCCGCGACCGAGCGGGCCGGCGGGTTGCTGCGCCGGCTGGGCCTGGCCGGGACGGAACGGCGCCGGCCCGGGGAGCTGTCCGGCGGGCAGGCCCAGCGGGTGGCGATCGCCCGCGCCCTGGTCGGGCGCCCGAAGGTCGTCTTCGCCGACGAGCCGACCGGTGCCCTCGACCAGGCCACCGGGCGAGAGGTGCTGGACCTGCTGACGTCGGTGGCCCGCGAGCACGGGGCGGCCCTGGTCGTCGTCACCCACGACGCCGGGGTGGCCCGCTGGTGCGACCGGACCCTGGCCATGCGCGACGGCCGGGTCGTCTCGCAGTTCACCGCTCCGGTGGGGGGCGCCCGGTGAGCGCCGTGCGCCTGTGGTGGTCCCTGGTCCGGCACGCCCACGGGGGGTCCCGGCTGCCGGCGGTGCTGGCCGTGACGGCGTTCGCGGTCACGACGTGGGTGGTGCTCACCGTCGCCGGCGGTGTCCAGGCCTTCCAGGCCCGGGCCGAGCTGCCGGGCGCGGAGGAGATCTACCCGTTCCTGTCCTGGGTCGCGGTGGCGCTGCTCGTCGTCCCGACGGCGACGCTGGGTGCGGCCGCGGCCCGGCTGACGGTGGCGCGCCGGGACGTGCGGCTGGCCCGGCTGCGGCTGGCCGGGGCCACGAGCGGGCAGACCACCCTCATCGCCCTGCTCGACGCCGGTGCCCAGGCCCTGACCGGGGCGGTCGCGGGGATCGTGCTCGACCTGGCCGCCCTGCCGGCCGTGGCCCGGCTCCGGTTCCAGGGCCGCACCTTCGACGTGGCCGAGCTGCGCCTGGGCGCCGGTCCCGTGCTGGTCGCGGTGGCGGCCGTGCTGGCCGTGGCGCTGCTGTCCTGCGCGGTCAGCCTGCGCCGGGTCAGCCTCACCCCGCTGGGGGTGGCCCAGCGGGTGCCGCAGCCGGGCCTGAGCTGGGCGCGGGTGCTGCCGGTCCTGCTGCTCGGCGGGGCCTTCGTGGTCGCCTTCAACGCCGGCAGCGTCCTGCTCGGCCTCGGGACGGTCGTCGGGGCCCTCGTCCTGGTCGGCCTGCTGGCCGGGGCCTTCGCCGTGTTCAACCTCGTGGGCCCGTTGCTGGTCTCGGTGCTGGGCCGGGTGGTGGGGGCCAGGGCGCGCAGCGTGGAGACGCTGCTGGCGGGGCGCCGCATGAGCGAGGACCCCCGGTCGGTGTGGCGCAGCGTGGGCGGCATCTCGCTGGTCACCTTCGTGGCCGGTTGCCTCAGCGTCACCCCCGGCATGACGCAGGGGGGCGACCCGGCCGACCACGTGCTGACCGACATCGGCACCGGGGCGGCGCTGACCCTGGTCATCTCGGCGGTGCTGGCCGCGGTCTCGACCGGCGTCACCCAGGCCTCCCGCGTGCTCGACTCCCGGGAGCGGTACCGGACGCTGCACCTGGCCGGCACCGACCTCGCCGTCCTGCACGCGGCGCGGGCCCGGGAGACGTGGATCCCGCTCGTGGTGACGATGGGCGGGGCGGGCGCGCTCGCGCTGCTCATCGTCTCCCCGGTGCTGGGCCTGCTGCGGACCGCGCCCGTGGGGGTGGTCTGGTTCCTCGGGTGCGCGCTGGCCGGGGCCGCGCTGGTGCTGCTGGCCGCGCGGGCCAGCCGGCCGCTCGTCGAGGCCTGCGCCTCTCGCTGAGTCACGACCGGACACGCTGCGTCGCAACGTGTCCGCCGTGTCGGGGATGATCCGCCGTCGGCTTCGTCCTGCGTGCTCGCGCCTCGTACTGTCGGGGCAGCGGTCCGTCGGGCCGGGGGGCAGGCGAGGGGGAACGCAGTGCAGGACGCCGACTTCCGGCGCCTCGTGGAGGGCTCGCCGCTGGCGACGGTCCTCCTCGACCGCGGCGATCACGGGTGGTGCACGAGGTGGGCCAACCGCGCCGCGCTCGACCTCCTCGGCGACGCGCTCCAGCGGCCGCTGGCCGACCTGGTGCACCCCGACGACCTCGGGGACGTCGTGGCCACGCTGGACCGGGGGGCCCAGGGGGCCCAGGGGGACCGCACCGCCCACGAGTGGCGCTGGCGGGGTGCGGCCGGCCGGGAGGTCACCGTCGAGGTCCTCGTGGGGCCTGCGGGGACGGGGCGCGGATCGCTGTGGCTGTCCTTCTGGGACGCCACCCAGCGCGTCGAGCGCACGCGGGACCTGACCCACCGGGCCACGCACGACCGGCTGACGGGGCTGCCGAACCGGGAGCTGTTCGAGGACCGCTGGGAGCAGGCGCGCTCGCGGGCCCGGCGCAGCGGGGACGTCCCGGCCGTGGCGTTCTGCGACGTGGACGACCTCAAGCAGCTCAACGACGAGCACGGTCACCTCGCCGGCGACCAGGCCCTGGTCCGCATCGCCGAACGCCTGGCGGGGGTCTCCCGCGCCGGGGACACGGTGGCGCGCTTCGGGGGGGACGAGTTCGTGGTGCTCCTGGACGCGGCGAGCGAGGTGGACCCCCGCTCCCTGGCCCGACGGCTGCGCGAGACGGTCCGCGACGTCCCGGTCGAGCTGCCCGGGGAGCGCTCGGTGCCGGTGCGCTGCAGCGTCGGCCTGGTCCAGGACGACCTCACGTGCTCGACGGCCGAGGTCCTCGCGCGCGCCGACCGTCGCATGTACGAGGAGAAGCGCCGCCATCGCGACGGGTGAGGCGACGGGTGGGGCGGGTGGGCAGGTGCCGGTGGGCCAGGACGGCGCCGAGCTCGTGCAGACGCCCCAGGCGCACGTGCTCGACGAGGGCGTGCACCTCGGTGGCCGTGAACCCCCCGCCGTACCACAGCAGGGTCCCCTCCACCCCGAGCCCGAGCTGCGCGCCGGTCACCGGCGGGGGGCTGTCCAGGGCCACGAGCACCCCCTGGGGGGTGCGGCGGACGGCGGGCCGGAGCCGGGCGAGCAGGCCGACCTCCTCGGCGGGGACGAGCAGCCAGGTGTTCACGGGGCAACTGTAGAGAACGATTCTCACTACGCCAAGGGGTGGGTGACGGCGGTGCCATGATGAGCGCGTGAGCGAGACCGCGAGCCTGACCGGGCGCCTGCTGCTGGCGACCCCCTCGCTGGGCGACCCCAACTTCGCCCGCGCGGTGGTCCTGGTCCTCAACCACGACGACGACGGCGCCCTGGGGGTCGTGGTCAACCGCCCCCTGGACGTCGACGTCGCCGCCGTCCTGCCGGGCTGGCAGCCCTTCGCCACCGCCCCGGGCAAGCTCTTCCAGGGCGGGCCGGTGGCCCTGGACTCCGCCCTCGGCCTGGTCGCCGTCCCCGGGGACCGCCCCGACCCCGTCGGGGTCCGGCGGGTGTTCGGCTCCGTCGGGCTGGGCTCGGTGGGCCTGGTCGACCTCGACACGCCGCCGGAGACGATCGTCCAGGAGCTCTCCGGGCTGCGGATCTTCGCCGGGTACGCCGGCTGGAGCGCCGCCCAGCTCGAGGGCGAGATCGCCGAGGGCGCGTGGTTCGTGCTGCCCGCCGAGGCGCGCGACGCCTTCTGCGACACCCCCCAGGCCCTGTGGGGGGACGTCCTGCGCCGTCAGGGCGGGGACCTGGCCCTCGTGGCGAGCATCCCGCGCGACGTGTCGATGAACTGAGCGGCACGTCGGGGACCGGGCGAGGATCGGGTCCGGGGGTTCGGGGCAAGTACGCTTGCGGGCATGAGCTCGCCGACCGACGACCCGTTCCGCACCCAGCCCGAGGCGCCCGCCGCCCCCTCGCGCACCGCGGTGCTGGACCGCGAGGAGCAGGTCGAGGAGCAGGCGTCGCCGGGGGACCACGAGCGCTTCGCGCACTACGTGAAGAAGGAGAGGATCATGGAGTCCGCCCTCTCGGGCGACCCCGTGATCGCGTTGTGCGGCAAGGTGTGGGTGCCCGGACGGGACCCGAAGCGGTTCCCCGTCTGCCCCACCTGCAAGGAGATCTACGAGACCTTGTCCGGTGGCGGCAAGGGCGGCGACGACAAGTCCTGACGTGAGCACGACCGACCACGAACCCCAGCTGGCCCTGTCCGACACCGTCCCCGGTCCCGTCCTGGACGCCCCCGGCGTCCCGGCGGCCCGCCCCCTGCGGGCGTGGCAGAACGCGGCGCTGGAGAAGTACTTCGACCCCGAGCGCGACGAACCGGCCGACTACCTCGTCACGGCGACGCCGGGGGCGGGCAAGACGACCTTCGCCCTGGCCCTGGCCCGGCGCCTGCTCGACACCCGGCGCGTGGACCGGGTCGTCGTCGTCGCCCCCACCGACCACCTGCGCACGCAGTGGGCCGAGGCCGCCCACCGGGCCGGCATCGAGCTCGACCCGACGATGACCAACGCCGTCGGCCCCGTGCGCCCGGACATGAAGGGCTACGTCACGACGTACGCCCAGGTCGCCGGGCACCCGATGCTGCACCGGGCGCGGGCCACCGCCAAGCGCTCCCTGGTCGTCATGGACGAGATCCACCACGCCGGGGACGGGCTGTCCTGGGGCGACGCCGTCTTCGAGGCGTTCGGCGACGCCCGCCGCCGGTTGTCGCTGACCGGGACCCCGTTCCGCACCAAGGCCGACGAGCGCATCCCGTTCGTCGCCTACGTCGAGGACGACTCGGTCGAGTCCGAGGGCGGGCTGCGCAGCGTCGCCGACTTCACCTACGGCTACAAGGACGCCCTCGCCGACGGCGTCGTGCGGCCCGTCGTGTTCGCCGCCTACACGGGGGTCTCGCGCTGGCGGAACTCCGCCGGCGAGGTCGTCGCGGCCTCCCTGACCGACGCCACGACGAAGTCGGTGGAGTCCCTGGCCTGGAAGACCGCGCTGGACCCGCGCGGGGACTGGGTCCCGCACGTCGTGGCCGCCATGGACGAGCGCCTGAACCACCTGCGCGAGCACGGCATGCACGACGCCGCGGGCCTGGTGCTGGCCTCGGACCAGGAGGACGCGCGCGCCTACGCCAAGATCGTCCAGCGCGTCACCGGCGAGAAGCCGGCGCTCATCCTGTCCGACGACCCCAAGGCGTCGCAGAAGATCTCCGAGTTCGCCGAGTCCGACCAGCGCTTCGTCGTCTGCGTCCGGATGATCTCCGAGGGCGTCGACGTCCCGCGCGCGGCGTGCCTGGCGTGGATGACGTCCTACCGCACCCCGCTGTTCTTCGCCCAGGCCGTCGGGCGCGTCGTGCGCTCCCGCGCCCCGGGGGAGTCCGCCACGGTGTTCCTGCCGGCCGTCCGCCCGCTGCTGGCCCTGGCCGCGGAGATGGAGAGCGACCGCAACCACGTCATCCCGCCGCCGCCGTCGGTGTCCTCCGAGGAGGTCGACGAGGGCGGGCTGGACCTGCTGCCCGCGCCCGAGCGCGAGGCGGGGGAGAAGAAGGAGTACGAGGCGCTGGAGGCGCAGGCGGAGTTCGCCCACGTCCTGCACGGCGGCAAGGCCCTCACCGGCGGGGACCTGCCGCCGGTGAGCGTGGAGGAGGAGGACTTCCTCGGGCTGCCCGGGCTGCTGTCCCCGGAGCAGACCGCGGCCCTGCTGGCCCAGCGCGACGCCGAGATCCGCAAGCGCACCGCCCGCCCGGTGGAGGAGGCCGAACCCGCCGGCGGCGCGGTGCCGGCCGAACCCGAGCCGGAGGACGCGACCTGGCACACCGCGGCGTTGCTGCGCAAGGAGATCCACGGCCTGGTCGGCCGGGTGGCCGCGGGCCGGGCGATGCCGCACGCCTCGGTGTACTCCACGCTGCGCACCGCCGTGCCCGGCCCGCCGTCGGCGTCGGCCTCCGTCGACGTCCTGCGCCGTCGCCGGGACCACCTGCTGTCGATGGTCTAGGTTGCTCAGGTGCCCGAGATCGTCCAGCGGACCATGGTCCGCGCACCCCTCGACGAGGTCTTCGAGATGTCCCTCGACCTCGACGTCGAACGGGTCGCGGGCCGGCGGTTCAAGGTCCGCGCCGTCGAGGGGGCCGGGCGCACCAGCGGCCGCATCGCGCTGGGGGAGAAGGTCCGGTGGCGGCTGCGGATCCTGGGGGTCCCGGTCACGCACACCTCGCACATCACCGAGCTGGAACGGCCGCGGCGCTTCGTCGACGAGATGGAGTCCGGCGCGTTCGAGCGGTTCCGGCACGAGCACACGTTCGAGGTCGAGGGCCCGGGCATGACGATCATGACCGACCGGATGTCGTGGCGCTCACCCGCCGGTCCGTTCGGCCGCCTCGCCGACGTCCTGTTCGTCCGGCGCACGCTGCGCCAGCTCCTGGCCGACCGCAACTCCGAGATCGTCCGCCGCTTCAGCTGAGGCGCGCCGGGCGCGGTGTCCGGCGCCGGGCCCGCACCTGGCAGGCTGCACACCCATGAGCACGCCCCCCGGGTGGTACCCCGACCCCTCCGACCCGCGCAGCTCCGACCTGCGCTGGTGGGACGGGTCGCAGTGGACCGACCACGTCCACGCCCAGCAGCCGTCCCCGGAGGAGCCGTCGGCCTCCCCGTACGCGGGGTCGCACACGCCCTACCCCTCCTACCCGCCGTCGCAGTACCCCGCCCCCGGGGTCAAGGCCATCGCCACCCCCGACGGGCAGGCCCTCGGCGGGCTGGGGTTCCGCCTGCTGGCGCGCCTGGTCGACTGGATCCTCGTCACCGTCATCAGCGCGCTCGCCGGGTGGTCGTCGGTGCGGATGCTCACGACCCAGGCGCAGTCGGCCACCGACGCCCTCATGGCCGGTGACACGCAGGCCTACGTCGACCAGCTCGCCGCGGCCTCCTCCGGCAGCGCGGTGCGCAGCCTGACGTTCGTCGTCCTGGCCGTCAGCGCGGTCTACACGATCCTGACCCTGCGCTTCTACGGCGCGACGCCGGGCAAGGCGCTGTTCCGCCTGCGGGTGCGGGACTGGAACCGTCCCGGTCACCCCGGGTGGCTGCAGTGCATCTCCCGCTGGGTCGGCTGCGAGATGATCGGGCAGATCATCCCGCTGTACCTGCTGCTGGACTTCCTCTGGCCGTGCTGGGACCAGCGCAAGCAGGCCCTGCACGACAAGCTGGCCCGCACCGTCGTGGTGAAGCGCTGAGGGGCGGTCGCAGATCAGCCCTCCAGCACGGGGTCACCGACGAGGGTGACCCCGTGCTCGCGCAGGTCCGCCAGGGCCGCCTGCACGGTGGCGGTCGAGATCCCGGCGGTGAGCCCGAGCAGCACCGTCGTGCGGAAGCCGGCCCGGACCGCGTCCAGCGCGGTCGCCCGCACGCAGTGGTCGGTGGCCAGGCCCACGACGTGCACCTCGCGCACCCCGTGACCGCGCAGCCAGTCCGCCAGGCCGGTGTCCAGCTCCCCGCCCTCGGCGGTGACGGTGGTGGACACCCCCTCGAACCCGGAGTAGGCGGCCGCGTACTGGCCCTTGCGGAACACCGCCTCCACGCGGGAGGTGTCCAGGTCGTCGTGCAGCAGCGCCCCGGTGGAGCCGGCCCGGCAGTGCGGGGGCCAGGAGTCCACGAAGTCCGGGGCGTCGGAGAAGTGGGCCCCGGGGTCGATGTGGAAGTCCTGCGTGGCCACGACGTGGTCGTAGGCGATGCCCCGGCCCCCGCTGGTGTCCCGGGCCAGCAGCTGGCTGATCGCGCGGGCCACCTCGTCACCGCCGGCGACGGCGAGCGCCCCGCCGGGGCAGAAGTCGTTCTGGACGTCGACGACGACGAGGGCGCGGGTCACCGGGCCACCTCCCGCTCCGAGGCCAGGACGGTCGTGGGGATGGCCGGTTCGCCCTTGGACAGGGCCAGCCCGTCCCAGGGCAGGGTCACCAGGGCCCGGCGCAGGTGCTCGCGGGAGGCCGGCAGGTCGGGCAGGTCCCCGGCGCGCTCGCCGTCGACCACCAGCGGCACCTGCAGCGGCCGGTCGCCCGGTTCGCGCGGTGGGGTGAAGCCGGTGCCGAGGACCTCGTCGGTCGCGGTGCCGGTGGGGCGGTGCCGGCGCACGGCGGTCTTGCGCCCGCCCTGGGTGACCTTGGAGGTGGAGCGCTTGGCGACGGGGCGGCCCTCGACCTCGACGAGCTTGTAGACGAGCCCGGCGGTGGGCGCCCCCGAGCCGGTGACCAGGGAGGTGCCGACCCCGTACCCGTCGACGGGGGCGGCCCGCAGCGCGGCGAGGGCGTACTCGTCGAGGTCGCCGGAGACGACGATGCGGGTCCCGGTGGCGCCCAGGGAGTCCAGCTGCTCGCGGGCCTGCACGGCGAGGACGGCCAGGTCGCCGGAGTCGATGCGCACGGCCCCCAGGGCCGGCCCGGCGACCTCGACGGCGGTGGCGATCCCGGCGGTGATGTCGTAGGTGTCCACCAGCAGCGTCGTCCCGGCGCCCAGGGCGGCGACCTGGGCGCGGAAGGCCTCGGCCTCGGTGTCGTGCAGCAGGGTGAAGGCGTGCGCGGAGGTCCCCGAGGTGGGGATCGCGTAGGAGGCGCCGGCCTGCAGGTTGGACGTGGAGGTGAACCCGGCCAGGTAGGCCGCGCGGGAGGCGGCGACGGCGGCCTGCTCGTGGGTGCGCCGCGAGCCCATCTCGATGAGCGGGCGGTCCCCGGCGGCCTGGGCCATCCGGGAGGCGGCCGCGGCGATGGCGCAGTCGTGGTTGAGGATGGAGAGCACGACGGTCTCCAGGACCACGGCCTGGGCGAAGGTGCCGGTGACGGTGAGGATCGGGGAGCCGGGGAACCACAGCTCGCCCTCGGCGTAGCCCTCGATGGAGCCGGTGAACCGGTAGGCGGCCAGCCAGTCCAGGGTGCGCTCGTCCAGGACGCCGCGCAGGGACGTCAGCAGGTCGGGGTCGAAGGTGAAGTCGCGCACGGCGTCCAGGACGCGGGCGGTGCCGGCCACCACGCCGTAGCGGCGTCCCTCGGGCAGGCGGCGCCCGAAGACCTCGAACGTGCAGGCCCGTTCGCCGGTCCCGTCGGCCAGCGCGGCCTGCAGCATCGTCAGCTCGTAGCGGTCCGTCAGCAGGGCGGTGCTCACCATGCTGCGAATCTAGTCACGTCCGGTTGCCTAGACTGCACGGGTGTCCGCCGTCCTGACCGCTCCCACCGAGCTCGAGCGTCCGGGAGCCGACCTCACCACCAGCCCGGACACCCCGTGGGTGACCCTGGTGTGGAACGACCCGGTGAACCTGATGTCCTACGTGACGTACGTCTTCCGCACCCACTTCGGCTACTCCGAGGCCAAGGCGGAGGCGTTGATGATGGACGTGCACGCCAAGGGCCGGGCCGTGGTGAGCTCGGGGACGCGGGAGTCCATGGAACGCGACGTCGAGGCGATGCACGGCTACGGGCTGTGGGCGACCTTGCAGAAGGACGAGTGAGTGGCCACCTTCCGACGGTCCCGGCAGGGCCTGTTCTCCCTCACCCTGCACGTCTCCGAGGCCGACCTGCTCGCCTCCCTGGCCCGGGAGGTGGTCGAGCTGCTGGAGGTGCCCGAACCCCCCGCCCGGCGCGTGGACCCGCTGGCGGCCGAGCTGGGGCTGGCGGACCTGCCCCGGTTCGAGGACGTGCCCGACCTGGGGGCCGACGGCCCGACGGCGGCGCCGGAGGACGAGGTGCTGCGCCGGTTGCTGCCGAACGCCTACGCCGAGGACGACCCGCAGGCCTCGGCGGACTTCCGCCGGTTCACCGAGCGGGGTCTGCGCGAGCGCAAGGCGGCCTCGGCCCGGGCCCTGCTCGCCTCGCTGGAGCCGGTGGAGGGGCAGGGCGGGCGCGTCCAGCTCGACGCCGACGGGGCGCGGACGTGGCTGGTGGCGCTCAACGACATCCGCCTGGCCCTGGGGACCCGGCTGGGGGTCAGCGACGACCCCGACGACGGTGCGGACCCGTACGAGGCCCTGGCCGAGGACGACCCGGCCCGCTGGGCGTGGGCCGTGTACGACTTCACCACCCACCTCCAGGAGACCCTCGTGAGGTCCCTGTCGTGAGCGCCGCCGTGAGCACCGCTGTGCCGGGCGGCGACGCGGACCTGCCGATCGGGATCTTCGACTCCGGCGTGGGCGGGCTGACCGTGGCCCGCGCGGTGCTGGACCAGCTCCCGCACGAGTCGGTGCACTACGTGGGGGACACCGCGCACGCCCCCTACGGCCCCAAGCCGATCGCCGAGGTGCGCCGCCTGGCCCTCGACGTGCTCGACCGGCTCGTGGACTCGGGCGTGAAGATGCTCGTCATCGCCTGCAACTCCGCCTCGGCGGCCATGCTGCGCGATGCCCGCGAGCGCTACGACGTGCCCGTGGTGGAGGTCATCCAGCCGGCCGTGCGCCGGGCCGTGCGCGCCACCCGCAACGGCCGCGTCGGGGTCATCGGCACCCGGGCGACGATCTCCTCTCGGGCCTACGAGGACGCGTTCGCCGCCGCGCCGCACCTGGCGCTGACGACGGCGGCGTGCCCGGCGTTCGTGGAGTTCGTCGAGCGGGGGGTGACGAGCGGGCCGGAGCTGCTGAGCGCGGCGCGGCAGTACCTGGCGCCGGCGATCGCGGCCGACGTGGACACCCTCGTCCTGGGCTGCACCCACTACCCGCTGCTCATGGCGGTGCTGCGCAGCGTCGTCGGGGACGACGTGACGCTCGTCTCCAGCGCGGAGGAGACCGCCTTCGACGTCTACCGCGAGCTGGCGGCGCGCGAGCTGCTGCGACCCGACGGTCTGCCGCAGCCGCGGCACCGGTTCACCTCCACGGGCGACGCTCGCGCGTTCCGCCTCCTGGCGCAGCGCTTCCTGGGGCCCCAGCTGGGACCGCGGCTGGTCGACGTCGACGAGACCGGTCCGCTGCACCTCGGCGCGCTCTGAGCCGGGGCGCCGGCTCGGCCGGGGGCGCGACGGTCCAGCGCGCCGAGGCCGTGACGGCCTGGCTGCGGGCGCCGTCGGTGAACTCCAGGACGACGCGGCGGCGCCAGGGGCCGGTGCGGTGCACCAGGGCCACCTCGCGCACGCTCGTGCGGGACAGGGGCCGGAGGCTCCAGAGCAGCGGGCGCAGCACCACGCCCTCGTGGTCGGCCGGGCCGGTGACGACGCGGTCACCGGGCGCCAGGGCCGCCGTCGAACGTCGGGACATGGGGCTCAGTGTGGACCCGGGCGGGCCGCTGTGGGGCCGTGTTCACCGAACGACCATGCGTTGCGACGCAGCGTATTCCGGGCGCGACGTCGCGTGATCGGTACCCTGGGGGTGTGACCGACAGGACCCCCGCCCGCGCCGACGGCCGCGCCGCCGACGAACTGCGCCCCGTGACCATCACCCGCAACTGGCTCGACCACGCCGAGGGCAGCGTCCTCGTGGAGTTCGGCCGCACCCGGGTGCTGTGCGCCGCCTCCTTCACCGAGGGCGTCCCGCGCTGGCGCAAGGGGTCCGGGCAGGGCTGGGTGACCGCGGAGTACGCGATGCTGCCGCGCTCGACGAACACCCGCAGCGACCGGGAGTCGGTCAAGGGGAAGATCGGCGGGCGCACCCACGAGATCTCCCGCCTCATCGGCCGTTCCCTGCGCGCCGTCGTCGACACGGCCCAGCTGGGGGAGAACACGATCGTCCTGGACTGCGACGTGCTGCAGGCCGACGGCGGCACCCGCACCGCGGCCGTCACCGGGGCCTACGTGGCGCTGGCGGACGCGATCTCCTGGGCCCGCGGGCGAGGCATCGTCAAGGCCTCCCGCCAGCCGCTGACCGGGTCGGTCTCGGCCGTCAGCGTCGGCGTCGTCGACGGGGTGCCCGTCCTGGACCTGCCCTACGTGGAGGACGTGCGCGCCGAGACGGACATGAACGTCGTCGTCACCGGCGAGGGGACGTTCGTCGAGGTCCAGGGCACCGCCGAGGGGGCGCCCTTCGACCGCGCCGAGCTCGACGCGCTGCTCGACCTCGCGCTCACCGGCACCAGCAGGCTGGCTGCGCTGCAGGCGGAGGCGCTCGCCCGATGACCGGCTCCCCGACCCGCGTCGTGCTCGCCACCCGCAACGCGCACAAGGTGGGGGAGCTGCGGGCCGTCCTGACCCCCCTGCTGCCCGACGTCGAGGTGCTGACCGTCGACGCGTTCGACGACGTGCCCGAGGTCGCCGAGACCGAGGTGACGTTCGCGGGCAACGCGCTGCTCAAGGCGCGCGCCGTCGCCGCCGCCACGGGGCTGCCCGCGATCGCCGACGACTCCGGCATCGCCGTCGACGTCCTGGGCGGGGCGCCGGGGATCTTCTCGGCCCGCTGGGCCGGCCGGCACGGCGACGACGCGGCGAACCTGGAGCTGCTGCTGGCCCAGATCGCCGACGTCCCCGCGCAGCACCGCGGCGGCGCCTTCGTCTGCGCGGCCGCCATCGCCCTGCCCGACGGGACGAGCGCCGTGCGCGAGGGGCGCTCGCGCGGGACGATCACGACGGCCCCGGCCGGTGGTGGCGGTTTCGGCTACGACCCGGTCTTCGTGCCCGAGGGCGCCGACCGGACCCTGGCCGAGCACACCCCCGAGGAGAAGAACGCGATCAGCCACCGCGGGCGCGCGTTCCGGGCCCTGGCCCCGGTCGTGGTCGACGCGCTGGCCGGGCGACCCATCCACGGCGGGTCCGGCTCCGAACAGGACTGACGTGGGGGTGCACGGGACACCGCGCGCGGACGGGCCGGAGGGGAACCGCCGGGCCGGGCGGCTGCCGGCCGCCTGGTCCGGGGTGCTCGCCGCGGCCCTCACGCTCGGCGTGGGGCAGCTGGTCGCGGGGATCGTCTCCCCGTCGGCCGCTCCCCTCGTCGTCGTCGGCGACGCCGTCGTCGACCTCGTCCCGGCGCCGGTCAAGGACTGGGCCATCCGGTCCTTCGGCACGTCCGACAAGACGGTGCTGCTGACGACGACCGCGGTGCTGCTGGCCCTGCTGGCGGCCGGGGCGGGCCTGCTGGCCCGGCGCCGGCTGCGGGCGGGGGTCGCGGTCGTCGTCGCGCTGGGGGCGCTCGGGGTCCTCGCCGCCGCGACCCGCCCCGACGCCACCACCCTGACGCCGCTGCCCTCCCTGCTGGGCACCGGCGCCGGTGCGTACGCGCTGACCCTCCTCGTGCGGCGGGTGCCCGCGACGACCGACCCCGCCCGCCGCGCCCTGCTGCTCGGCGGCACCGGCGCCGCGGCCGCCCTCACCGGCGGCGGTGGCCAGGTGCTCGTCACCGCCCGCAGCGCGGAGATCTCCCGGGACGCGGTGGTGCTGCCGGCACCGGCCGACCCGGCCCCGCCCCTGCCCGCCGGGATCGACCCGGCCGGACCGGTCTCGGCGGGGCTGACCCGGTACGCCACCCGCACCGCGGACTTCTACCGGATCGACACCGCCCTGGTCGTCCCGGACCTGCGCGCCGAGGACTGGTCGCTGCGGGTGCACGGGATGGTCGGGCGCGAGGTCACGCTGGACTTCGCGACGCTGCTGGCCAAACCCCTGCGCGAGCGCTGGGTCACCCTGACGTGCGTGAGCAACGAGGTCGGCGGCGACTACGTCGGCAACGCCCGCTGGCTCGGGTACCCCGTGGCCGACCTGCTGGCCGAGGCCGGCGTCGGGGACGGGGCCGACATGGTCTACGCGACGAGCACCGACGGGTTCACCCTGTCCGCCCCGCTGGCCGAGCTCACCGACGGCCGCGACGCGCTGCTGGCCGTGGGGATGAACGGGGTGCCCCTGCCGCGCGAGCACGGCTTCCCCGTCCGCCTCGTCGTGCCCGGCCTGTACGGGTACGTCTCGGCCTGCAAGTGGGTCGTGGACCTGGAGGTGACGACGTTCGCGGCGAAGACCGCCTACTGGACCGACCGCGGCTGGGCCGAGCGCGGGCCCGTGAAGACGGCCTCGCGCATCGACGTCCCCCGCTCCTCGGCGACCGTGCGGCGCGGGCGCGTGCCCGTCGCGGGGGTCGCGTGGGCCCAGCACCGCGGGATCTCCGGCGTGCAGGTCCGCGTCGACGAGGGGCCGTGGCAGGCCGCCCGCGTCCTGCCGGCGGCCTCGGCGGACACCTGGTGCCAGTGGGTCTTCGACTGGGACGCGGACGAACCGGGCACGCACTCGCTGCAGGTGCGGGCCAGCGACGGGACGGGCACGCCGCAGACCGACGTCGTGGCCGCCCCGGTCCCGGACGGGGCCAGCGGGTACCCCTCGGTGAGCGTCACGGTGGAGTAAGGGTGGGAGTGAGAGTGGGAGTGAGAGTGGTCACACCATCCGCGGCCACCCCGGTTCCGAACTCCTCCTGACGGTTCGAGCAGGGGGGTGTGCCATCGTGACCACGGTGACCACCACGACCGAGGACGCCCTCGTGGCCGCCGCGCGCGGCGACCAGCAGGCGTTCGCGGCGTTCTACGACGACACCGCCGGGCCGGTGCACGGCACCGTCCTGCGGGTCCTGCGTGATCCCGCGCAGGCCGAGGAGGTCGTCCAGGAGGTCTTCCTGGAGGCGTGGCGCACGGCGGCGCGCTTCGACCCGGCCCGCGGGAGCGCGCGCGGGTGGGTTGTCACCATGGCCCACCGCCGGGCCGTGGACCGGGTGCGGGCGGCCCACGCCAGCACCCTGCGGGACGAGAGGGCGGGGCTGCGTGAGGTGCCCCCCTACGACAGCGTGAGCGAGGAGGTGCAGGACGTGCTGGAGGCCGACGAGGTGCGCCGCGCGCTCACCTCCCTCACCCCCGTGCAGCGGCAGGCCATCGACCTGGCCTACTACGGCGGCCGCACCCACCGACAGATCGCCGAGGACCTGCACCTGCCCCTGGGCACCGTCAAGACCCGGCTGCGCGACGGGCTCATCCGGCTGCGCGACGCCCTGGGGGTGGGGGACCGGTGAACCGCGAGCACCCCCGCGAGGACTCCCTGCTGTCCGGGGCCTGGGCGCTGGACGCCCTCGACGAGGACGAACGCGCCCGCTACGAGCAGCGCCTGCGCTCGCACCCGGACGAACGCGCCGACGCCGAGGCCCTGCGCGAGACCGCCTCCCGCCTGGCCGCGGCGACGACCCCGCCGCCGCACCTGCGCGCGGCGGTGCTGGCGGCCGTGGCGGACACCCCCCAGGAACAGGCCGTCGCGCCCGTCGTGGACCTGCGCGCCGCGCGCGAGCGCCGCCGCGGTCCCTCCCGCTGGAGCGCGCTGGTCGCGGCCGCCGGCATCGTCGTCGGCGCGGCCGGTCTCGGGGTGGGGCTCTCCGACGGTTCCGGCGACCCCGGTGGGTCCGGCGAACCCGTCGCCGGCGCCGAGCAGCAGGCCCGGGACCGGATCACCGACCTGCTCACCCGTCCCGGCGTGCGCGTCTCGACCGTCACCGCCAGCGGGGGCGGGACGGCCACCCTCGTCCGGGCCGGCGGGGAACTGGGTGTGATCACCTCCGGGCTGCCCGATGCGGGCACCGGCCGGGCCTACCAGTTGTGGCTGGCCCGGGGGGAGACCCTGACGTCGGCGGGGGTGCTGGACGTGACCTCCGCCGGGGGTTCGGCGGTCGTCGTGCCGGCCGGGGACGCCACCGGGGTCGGGATCTCGGTGGAACCCGACGGCGGGTCCCAGCAGCCGACGACGACCCCGGTCGTGTTCACGCCCTTAGAGCGACCGGCAGTAGGGGCATCATCGGAGTCGACGAGTGGTGGGTCGCCCAGGCCAGCGGTACCGCTTGCGGGCCTCATTGACCAGACGCCGCAGGACAGTGATCGCAGCAGCCAGGTCGGTGTA